>DATAAG010000329.1:0-8393 GCA_036260235.1 Longimicrobium sp. | reverse complement strand
GGTGATGGTGATGGAGTGATGGAGTGATGGGGTGATGGGGTGATGGGGATGGGGTGAACGCTACGCACGGCCGGCCCTGCCCCCGGCGGATGAAACCGCTGCTGGAAAAGCACGAAGACCGCCTTCGCGGACTGGCGGACCGCGAGTTCCGAGGATGAACCAATCTCCCTCGCTCTCCGCAGGTAGCGGGAGAGGGGTCGGGGGGGTCCGCGCGAGGCGTGTCGCAGGTCTCCCCTTCTCCGGGACGAACGAGCGGGGAGGGGGCGGGGGGAGGGCCCGGGGCATCTGCAACGGCATCAGGACACCTTGCGTGGAACTTAGTGGCGGGTTTAGAATGCGTGCACATTGCGCCGCAGCGTTCGGCGGCGGGTCGGATCCACATCGCACACGGAAGGACATGATGCGCAAGCTGCGGCTCACCCTGGACGAACTCGCGGTCGATACCTTCCAGACGGGCGGGCCCGACGTGCCGCTCCGCGGGACGGTGGACGCGCACGCCGCGACGCCGAAGATCATCTGCGACATCTCCACCCTGAAGACCGACCCGACCTGCTGCCCCTGCACGCCGATGTACTGAACCGGCGGCCGAGGCAGTGAAGCACGCTGGCCTGTTCCGGCCGGGTGCGCCTTCTCCTTCCACCTGGCAGGTAGCATATGAGCAAGCTGAAGCTGCAGATCGAGGAACTGGCGGTGGAGACGTTCGAAACCGGCGACACGGATTCCTTCCGCGGCACCGTGCGCGGCAACGAGATCCCGACGCTCAAGACGATCTGCCCGGGAACCCTGCTGGCCACCAATCCCACCTGCTGCCCCTGCACGCCGTGATCCGGCGTGGCGGCCCGGGTGCGCCGCCGTCCCCTCACGCCCGGAGGCCGAGATGAAGAAGCTGAAGCTGCAAGCAGAGGCGCTGGAGGTGGAGTCCTTCCCCACCGGCAAGGAACAGGGCGGCACCGCGCAGTCGGTCGAGCTGTTCGCGACGCGTCCGCAGGCGTGCGACCCGTTCTCCCTGCCGCCCCGCTGCTCCTGACGACGGATCGAGGCGGTACGGCGACGGGCCCGGCGGACGATTCCGCCGGGCCCGTTCTCCATCGAAAACCCTCCCGCAGCCGTGTCCGCGAAGGCGGACCGCGTGTAGCCGTTGCGGCGATTTCAATCGCTGGCCACGGGGCCGGCGCCGCTCACTCATCTCACCGCCCCGTAGAGCCGAAGCCTCCCTGGCCGCGCCCGCTCTCCGAGAGCTCGTCGGCCTCTTCCACCTCCGGCGCCACGAAGCGCGCAAACACCAGCTGCGCGATGCGCATTCCGCGGGGGATCGGCACCGGCTCGGTCCCCGCGTTCCAGACGATGACCTTCAGTTCGCCACGGTAGTCGGGATCGATGGTGGCGGGCGAGTTGGGAAGGGTGATGCCGTGGCGCAGCGCCAGCCCCGACCGCGGCCGCACCTGGCACTCCACGTCCGCCGGCAGCTCCATCGCCAGCCCGGTGGAGACGAGGCGCCGCTCGCCGGGCTGAAGCACGAAGTCCGGATCCGCGCTGGCCACGTCGTATCCGGCGGAGCCCGGCGTCTGCCGCGCGGGGAGCGGCAGGTCGGGATTGGATTCGAGACGGCGGAAGCGAACGCGGTCCATCACAGCCTCCCGCTGTTCTTGCGCGCTTCCCACTCGTTCGCCCGGGCGGTGCTGAACATCAGCAGGATCTCGCTGGCGCCGGGCGCGGCCAGCAGGTAGATGACCGTGCCCGCGGAATCGCGCCACCGCGTCATCCGCGTCGCCTGGCCGGCGAGCACCGCGGCGCAGAACGGCTGGTCGGACTGGTTTCCCTGCCGCGCCTCCGGCTCCAGCCCCGGGTATCTCTGCTGGACGGCGCGCTCCATCAGCCCGTACACCACCTCGCACTGGCCTGCCGCGCGGGGATGCGCCGCGTATCCCGCGCGGAACATGCCGTGCTCCGGGTGCACGAAGAACACGCTCTGCACCCGCGCGGTGAACATCTCGTCCTCCTCGTATCCCAGCGCCTGCACCCCTTCGAAGTACGGGCGGACGGTGTCCGGCGCCCCCCGCGCCGCCTCGATCTGCTGCCGCGTGGCGCCCCACTCCGTCCCCGCGAACCCGGTGATCAGCTGGCCGCCGGCCTGCGCTTTCGCCGGGGCGTCCGCCTCGCCGCCGCCGCCACAGGCAGCCGCGAGGGAAGCGACGATGGGCGCGAGGACCAGCGCGCGCAGCCGGCGGGGGAGAGCGTGGAGCATGGGAAGGATGCGGATGGGGAAATGCGTAGCGGCGGGCCGACTGAAACGAAAGGACAGCCCGCATCCGCAGGCTGTCCCCTGTAACCTGTAACCTGTAACCTGTAACCTGTCCCCTGTAACCTCGCGGTCAGGCCAGCACGTCCGCCACCGGCGTGTAATGCAGCCCGAACGCCTCGGCCACGCCGGGATACGTCACCTTGCCGTCGATCACGTTCAGCCCCAGCGCCAGCGCGGGATCCCGGCGGCAGGCCTCCTGCCACCCCAGCCGCGCCAGGCGCATGGCGTAGGGGAAGGTGGCGTTGGTGAGCGCCAGGGTGGAGGTGCGCGGCACGCCGCCGGGCATGTTGGCCACGCCGTAGTGGATCACCCCGTCGATCTCGTAGATGGGGTTCTCGTGCGTGGTGGGGCGGATGGTCTCCACGCACCCGCCCTGGTCTACCGCCACGTCCACGATCACGGCGCCCTGCTTCATCCGCTTCAGGTCGTCGCGCTTGATCAGGTGCGGGGCCTTGGCGCCGGGAAGGAGCACCGCGCCCACCACCAGGTCCGCCTGCTCCACCCGCTCCAGCAGGTTGTGCCGGTTGCTGTAGATCATCTCCACGTTGGCCGGCATCACGTCGGAGAGGTAGCGCAGCCGCTCCAGCGACACGTCCAGGATGGTGACGCGCGCGCCCAGGCCCGCCGCCATCTTGGCCGCGTTGGTCCCCACCACGCCGCCGCCGATGATCACGACGTTCGCGGGCGCCACGCCGGGCACGCCGCCCAGCAGCATGCCGCGGCCGCCGTAGAACTTCTCCAGGTACTTGGCGCCCGCCTGGATGGCCATGCGCCCCGCCACCTCGGACATCGGCGTCAGCAGCGGCAGCTCGCCGCTGGGCAGCTGCACCGTCTCGTACGCCACGCACACGGCGCCGCTGTCCATCATGGCGCGGGTGAGCGTCTCGTCGGCGGCGAAGTGGAAGTAGGTGAACAGGAGCTGCCCGGGGCGCGTGCGGCCGTACTCCACCGCGATGGGCTCCTTGACCTTCATGATCATCTCGGCGCGGCCCCACACCTCTTCCACGTCGTGCATGGTGGCGCCCACCGCCTCGTACTGGTCGTCGGTAAAGCCGCTGCCCAGGCCGCCGCCGCGCTCCACCATCACCTGGTGGCCGGCCTGCACCAGGGCCTCGGCGCCCGCCGGCACCAGGGCAATGCGGTTCTCGTTGGTCTTTATCTCTTTCGGGACGCCGATCAGCATCGTCAGCAGCGCGGTTCGAGGGTCGATGAAGCCCGCTCAGCCGGGCGGGCGACAATATACACGGCGTGGTGCGTTTGGCGAGACTCGGGAAAAAGTGCGTGAGTGCGTGAGTGCGTGAGTGCGTGAGTGGGATGATCCGCGTGTTCCGACGGGCGACGTCCGTGCGCTCGCCCGGTCCGCGCAGCTTCTCCTTGGGTCCACACTTCCTGCCGCTCGCAGGATTTGCTTAAAATCGATCCCAAACGAGCTGATCAAGATCCTCACAGGACAATTTGTCTTGCACAACATGCGTTTTTTGCTATCATGGTGTTCCGGGAGTGCGCGGCCCCGGTCCCGACCTCAAGGGCCGCTTTCCCCGCCCGGCTCCTACGTCGTGGACAATCACGGTCATTTCGCCTGCGGACGAGGCGTGCGGCCCCACCGGGCCCGCCGTCGTCCGGCTGTTCCCCATCACCCAGATTCATTACGGACGGAGACACGAACATGCCCCGATTAGGACACGGTGCCACCATCAAGCTCGCCGCGCTGGAAGAGGCCCGGGCCAGGGTCTCGGATGCCATGGCCGACGTGCCGCTCGGCTTTGCCGTCGCCAAGCCGGTGGACCTGACGGACTTCGACTTCATGTTCCCCAAGCTGCAGCATCACGACGACAACCTGCTCCCCGAGGCGCGGGCCACGCGTGACGCGCTGATCGAGCTGGGCCGGGTGATGCGCGACACGGCGGTGGGCGACCACCCGGCGGGCGACTCGCCCATCCCGGCGGCGTACACCTACCTGGGGCAGTTCATCGACCACGACGTCACCCTCGAGGCCACCTCCGCCGCGCTGGACGCGCTGCTGGACCCCGAGCTCAAGCCCCTGCCGCTGAAGGAGATCCGCAAGCACCTGCGGAACGCGCGCACGGCCACGCTGGACCTGGACAGCGTCTACGCCGCCCCGGCGCCCCAGGACGGCGACCGCATGGTGGTGGGCCGCGTCACGCCGCTGGGCGGCACGGCGAAGCCGCTGCTGCGCCCGCCCGGAAAGGACGACTTCAACGATCTGCCGCGCGAGCCGCGCAGCCCCGACATCACCCACGATCGCGCGGCGCTCACGGGCGACCCGCGCAACGACGAGAACACCATCATCGGGCAGCTGCACACCGCCTTTCTGCGCGCCCACAACCGGCTGGTGGACGCCGGGTACGGCATGGACGACGCGCGCCGGCTGCTGCGGCAGCACTACCAGTGGATGGTGCTGCACGACTTCCTGCCGCGCATCTGCGACCCGCACGTCGTCAAGCGGGTGCTGAAGGACGGCAACCGCTTCTTCCGGCCGAAGAAGTACCAGTTCTTCATCCCGCTGGAGTTCACGGTGGCGGCGTACCGCTTCGGCCACAGCATGGTGCGGCAGTCGTACAACTTCAACCTGAACTTCAACCGCAGCGGCGAGCCCGGCACCACGCCGGCCACGCTGCAGCTCCTCTTCACCTTCACGGCGCTCAGTGGGCAGCTGGGCTTCGGCGCCGGCACGGACACCCTCCCCGACAACTGGATCGCGGAGTGGGAGAACCTGGTGGACGTGGGCGGGCCGTTCGATTTCGCGCGCCGCATCGACACGCAGCTGGTGGAGCCGCTGTTCGCGCTGCGCCGCGAGGACGGCTCGCCGGAGCCGGGAGACGGCGGGCGGCTGGCCGTGCGCAACCTGCTGCGCGGCTACCTGCTGCGCATTCCCACGGGCCAGGCGGTGGCCAGGGCGATGGACGAGAAGCCGCTGACGGCCGCGCAGATCGAGGCGGCGGTGCCGGCCGACCAGGCGCAGGTGCTGCGCAGCGCGGGCTTCCTGGAGCGCACACCGCTGTGGTTCTACGTGCTGGCGGAGGCCGCGCACCACGCGGGCGGCAGGCACCTGGGCCCGGTGGGCAGCACCATCGTGGTGGAGGTGCTGGCGGAGATGGCGCGGCGCAGCGAGGACTCCATCCTGGAGGCCCCGGAGTGGCAGCCTACGCTGGGCCAGACCGCCGGGCAGTTCGATCTTCCGGACCTGCTGCGGCTGGGCGGCGTGCTGCCGGGCGGCGCCGCCATCCCGTTCCAGGAGATCGGCGTCGCCGCTGAGCATTCATGATCCCCCGCGATAGGCTTCACACAGAGCCAGCAGAGTCGGGATGACATCCTCTGATACTGATTCTGTGTGAGGCACGCGGTCAGGATTCCAGCGCGCGGATCACCCGCACGGGACTGCCGGCGGTGAACACGTCCGGCGGCGCATTCTTCGTCACCACGCTCCCCGCGCCGGTCACCGGCCGGTCTTCTCCTTCTCCGTCATCCCCCTCACCTCCGGAAGCGGCGCAGGAACGCGGCGGCGAACGGTGAGCGCTCCACGGCGGCGGCGTCCAGCGGCTTCCCCCACCACAGCCCTTCGCTGTTGGCGAGCAGGATCAGCGTCAGGCGCTCGTCGGGAAGCTTGAGGTACAGCGCGGACCACGCCTGCTCCCACCAGCCGGAGTGCCAGACCGCGCGCCGCCCGTCCACCGTCTCCACGTACCACCCGATCCCGTACGGCAGCACCGCACCCGACGGCGAGCGCCCCGGCCGCCACATCTCCGCCTTCGACGCGTCCGAAAGCAGCCGCCCCGCGTCCAGCGCAAGGTCGAAGCGCGCAAGGTCCGCCGCGGTCGAGATCACCCCGCCCGCGGCGCCGTCGCCCTGCGGCTCCGGCCCGGCCGAGCGGACGAATGCGCCGGCGGAATCCACGTGATACGGAACCGCCAGCACCGCGGCCAGGTCCGCGCGCAGCGGGAGATTGCGGTTGATGCGCGCGGACTCCGTCATCCCTGCCGGCGCAAAGATCTCCTCCGCTACCAGGTCACTGAACGCGCGCCCCGTCACCTGCATGATGGGCCGCGACGCCCAGGAGAACGCGACCGGGTTGTAGAAGAAGCGCTCGCCCGGCGCGCCGTTCCCCTGCATCTGCATCACGTGCCGCAGCGTGAGCTCCGGCGCGCATGAGAAGTCCGAGAAGAAGATGGGCGGCCCGTCTTCGCGCGCCTCGGCGCAGAACTCCGTCCAATTCTCGAAGCTCACCATCGGCCGATCGAGGTCCAGCACGCCGCGCTCCGCCAGCCGCATCGCCAGCACGCCGGAGAGGGTTTTGGTGACGGAGGCGATGTTGTACGGCGTGTGCTCCGTCGCGGGGACGCGCGCCTCCACGTCCGCCCAGCCGTAGCCGCGCGCCAGGATCACCCGCCCATCGCGCACGACCGCCACGGAGAGGCCGGGGATGCGGTGCGCCTGCCGGAGCGAGTCCAGCTCGGCCGCGAACGCCCGCACGTCCGGTTCCGTCTGCGCGCGCAGGGGTGAGCCGACGCCCGCCGCAGCCGCGGCGATCACGAGCGTGGCACGACGGAGGGATGCCGTTCGATTCATGGGGACGGCGTACGGCGGGATTCGCGCCGTGGTTTCCGAGTGCCCGCGGCAAGGTGGCGGGGATGAGATCCGGCAGCACGGATCGCCGCCGCCCGTGGAGCGAATAAATTCGCCGCTGGAACTTCGCGATGTCCGCCTGCGCGGACCGCTCCTGCCGCACGCCGGGTCACGTGCACGGAGGCCACCCCCCGGAGCCGTTGAAGCCCCGTTCGGCGACGCGACAGCGGCGCCGAGACGGGGCTTGTGGCAGTCCGAGCGGCGGGTTTACCCGCTCAGGCGCGGGGATCGTGCCATCCTACTTTCGCACTCTCGCACTTTCGCACTTCCCTCACACCCCTGCCGCCGCGGCCGCCTTGCGGAACTCCGCCACGTGATGCGCGGGCACCGTGTGGGATGCGTGCGCAATGCGCAGGGCCGCGCGCAGGCCGCTCTCCAGCGCGCCTTCCATGTAGCCGAAGAACGCAAGGCAGGCGTGCTCGCCCGCGAACGCCATCCGCCCCTGGTACATCCCGTTCAGAAACGGCCCGATCTTCGTTACCTGCCCCGGAAGCGGGCACGAGTAGCCGCCGCGGATGTGCGGGTCGGAGGGCCAGTTGACGAACCGGTGGTCCAGCGCGTTGGCCACGTACCCGGGGTACATCTGGCTGATGTGCCGGTGGTACCACGACGTGGGATCGCCCTGGTCGATGGCGGCCTGCGCGGCGTCGCCGCCCGCGAAGAGCGTGAGCTCCAGCCCCTCGTCGCCCGCGGTCATCTGGTTGTCGGTGCCCTCCCACATCTCGCCGCAAACGTCGGAGGTGGCGCTGGGCGCCAGCGCCTCGCGGATCCAGAACCGCCTGCGCACGCGGGTGAGGAACTTGACCACCGGCCCCACGTTCATCCGCATCTCCGCCGGGATGGCGGGCATCACCGGCACCGTGTCCCACGCCGCCGCCGGGAGCGCGTACACCACGTAGTCCGCCGTGCGCGGCTCCGGCTCGTCCGCCACGTGCAGCCGCACGCCTTCGGGGCCCAGCTCCACGCGGCGGACGGGCGCGCCCAGCTCCACGCGGTTGTCCTCCCCCCGGCGCCCCTCCACGTAGCGGCGCAGGCACTCGGCGAGCTCCTGGTTGCCGCGCTCGCAGCGAAAAACCTCGGTCAGGTCCCAGAAGTTGGCGGTCTTCTTCCTGCCGCTGCCGTCGAAGCCGCCGCCCGCCACCAGCGCCAGGTTTGCCAGGTAGCTCTGCCGGTGCGTGGGCTCCGCGTTGTTGTTGGCCAGCGTGGCCTCGATGGCCGCGCGCGCCAGTGTGCTCATCTTGTGCCGGTCCAGCCACTGCCGCAGCGACATTCGATCCCATCGCGCCGCCTTCGGGGCCTCCCACGGGGTGAACGCCGGCACCGTGTCCCACGCCGCCGCCGGGAGCGCGTACACCACGTAGTCCGCCGTGCGCGGCTCCGGCTCGTCCGCCACGTGCAGCCGCACGCCTTCGGGGCCCAGCTCCACGCGGCGGACGGGCGCGCCCAG
>DATAAG010000328.1:0-2901 GCA_036260235.1 Longimicrobium sp. | reverse complement strand
GGCGGCGCGAACATCACCGTCCCCGTGGGCCCCGTCTGGTGGTGGTTGTAGACGATCTGCGGGAACCACTGGTGGTACATCACCCGGTTCATGTTCTCCGTCTCGCGCTGCGTCGAGGCGTAGAAGTCCCGGTTGTTGTCGTGGCCGATGTACTTCTGGTACAGCCGCGGAATGCCGCCGGTGGAGCGCTCCTGCGGGTTCGGGTTCCGCATGTACCAGTTGCTGACCAGGTCCATGCCGTCCGGGTTGGCGTGGACGAAGAGGATGACCACGTCGTTCAGGATGCGCAGCGTCTCCGGGTCGTCGCGGCTGACGAACTGCCAGAGCGTCTCGATCAGCTGCTGCGCGCCCAGCACCTCGGTGGCGTGCAGCCCGCCGTCGATCCACACCACCGCCTTCCCCTCCGCCGCCAGCCGCGCGGCCGTGGCGCTGTCCACCTGCCCCATGGCCAGCGTGCGGCTGATCTCCTGCCAGCGCGCCAGGTTGCGGTGGTTCTCGGGGGAGGTGACGATGGCCATCACCTGCGTGCGCCCCTCCTCGGTGCGGCCGATGTCCACCAGGGTCATGCGGTCGCTCTCGCCGTCCAGCTTGCGCCAGTAGGCGACCAGGTCCTGGTAGTCGGGGAGCACGTAGTCCGCGCCGATGGCGTGGCCGAACTGCTGCTCGGGCGTGGTGAGCCGCTGCTGTGCGTGTGCGCTGCCCGCGTGGGCCAGCGCGCCCAGCGCGAGCGCCAGCACGGACGTGCGGCGCAGTCTGGTGGACGGGATCAAGGGGAACCGCTCCTTCCGCCGGTTTGGGGGAGGACCCGGGGCCCTCCACTGCTGTGCATTGGGACCGGGTAGAATCGAACGCGCGTTCGGCTCTGTCAAGTTTTTAGCAGACGGGGCCACTCCCCCGGCCCCTCCCCGCACAAACTGCGTGCGGAGAGGGGAGGAACTGCAACCGCAACGGCGCCCGCTTCGCCGAGCCCCTCACCCCCCGGCCCCCTCTCCCGCAAACTGCGCGGGAGAGGGGGGAGAACTGCGGATTCGTGCAGGATGGCAGGCTCCGCGCTGCGCCCCCTCCGGGCTCGCAAGACTCGCCCACCTCCCCCAATAACCCCTGGGGGAGGTTGGGGTGGGCACTGGGTTCGTGCACACGGGCCGGCATCCCTGCCGCTCGCCGGAGCCCTCACCCGCGGGCCTGGCGGCGCACCCTCTCCCGCAAGCGGGAGAGGGTATAAACGGCATCATCCCATACGCCGCCGTCAGGCACGAGGCTGTGGGGGGGTACACCCTCCCCCCCGTGCAGTTTGCGGGGGAGGCCGGGGAGGGGGGCGCCAGCGGTTCGCACCAGACTATCTCATCACGGGACTTCGAGTTCCCGACTTTGGTGAATCGACCCTTGTACGTCATCTCGCCTTCCGGCGCGTGAAACACGACCCGCCATAATTACTGCCACATCGATAGCAAGATGCGTGGCGTATCCACCTCCGCATTCTCTTCAGCGGGATGTAACACCTACTCCCGCACGATCCCCTCGATCAGCCCCGCCGCGCGCTCCAGGCACTCCAGCTCGGCCGGGTCCAGCGCGCGCAGGCGCTCGGCCAGGGAGTGGACGCGGCGGGCGCGGCCCTCCGCCAGGATGCGCCGGCCCTCCTCCGTGGCGCGCAGGCGCACGGAGCGGCGGTCGTCCGGGTGCGGCTCGCGCTCCACCAGCCCGTCGCGCTCCAGGTTGCGCACGATGCGCGTCATGGACGGCGGCCGCACCTGCTCCGCCTGCGCCAGTTCCCCCAGCGTGCGCGGCCCGCCGAACACCAGCACCGACAGCGCCGACAGGTGCGGCGCCGTCACTCCCGAAGCGTCGTCCTGGCGGCGGAGCCGGCGCAGCAGGTGAATGCTGGCCGAGTGCAGCCGGTCCGCCAGCCGCTCCGCCCGCGCGTCGTCCATCGATTCCGTGATCCTTGCGTCGCTCGCGTCCATGTCCTACAATATATTTAGTTTTACTAACGAATCAAGTTCGATGATCGCACACGGAGGCGGCGATGAGCGTGGCGGTGCAGATGATCGAGGCGGTGAAGGCGGGCGATGCGGACGGGCTGCGCCGCATCCTGGAGAGCGACTCCTCGGCCGCCGGCGCCCGCGCGGACGGGGGCGAGAGCCCGCTGCTGACGGCGATGTACCACGGCCGGCGCGACCTGGCGGAACTGATGCTGGGATACGGCTGGCAGCCGGACCCGTTCGAGTCCGCCGTCCTGGGCGACGTGGAGCGCCTGCGCGCCGCGCTGGACGCGGAGCCGGGGCTGGTGACGCGCTTTTCGCACGACGGGTGGACGGTGCTGCACCTGGCCGGCTTCTTCGGCAGCGTGGAAGCGGTGCGGCTGCTGCTGGAGCGCGGCGCCGGCCCCAACGTGTTCTCCGTCAACGCGCTGCGCAACACGCCGCTGCACGCCGGCCTCGCGGGGCTGCTGCCGGCGGAGGGCGCGCGGCTGCTGGTGGAGGCGGGGGCGGAGGTGAACGCGCGGCAGCATGGCGGCTACGTGCCTCTGCACTCCGCCGCCAATCGCGGCGACGTCGAGCTCATCGACCTGCTGCTGGACCGCGGCGCGGACCCCAACGCCGCCGCGGAGGACGGAAAGCGGCCGATCGACTTCGCTCGCGAGCGGGGGCACGAGGACGCCGTCGAGCACCTGCGTGCCCGCGGCGCCGCGGAGTAATCGTCATCTGGAAAACAGGCGCATTGTTTTCCTGACTGCGGTTCCTGAACGGATCTGGAGTCGCCGTCGCGAGTGGGCGTCTCCCTTCTACCAGATCCTGAACCAAAAAGAATTGGAGTACAGAGGGGACAGAGAACAGCCAGAAATACAGAGGATCGTCCAGTGATCCTCTGTACCTCTGGCTGTTCTCTGCCCCTCTGTACCTT
>DATAAG010000327.1:0-8413 GCA_036260235.1 Longimicrobium sp. | reverse complement strand
CCCCCACGGGGCTATCTGGCGTTCCCAGCCTGCGCCCGGGGCCGGCCAGACCTGGATGCGGTGGGTGTCGGAGATAATCGGCTTAAAATGCGCGATGCGTTTACCGCAATCGGTGCAGAAAACTCTTGACGGAGGCGAGCGCGCTCTGCTACCTACAGCACGGGACCGCTGGAATTACGGCATAAAGTGGGGTGGAAGATGAACGAGCTCGTGACGCGTGGGAACGCTGTGGGCTGCGCGCCGGCTGCGCTCTGGCTCAGCGCCAGAACGCGCGCAGCCGCCGCACGGCGGGAGGCGCGGTGAGCGCCCCCGGCCCGGCCCTCGCGCAGGCGGGGCGTGGCCGCACCGGGGGGGAACACCCGCTGCGGCTGCTGGTGATCGGCGAGGAGCACATCCGGCCCAAGATGGCGCGGCACTACCACTTGCTGGAGCGTGAGACGGGGATCAGGACCCACTTCTTCGCGGACGACCGCAGCGGAATCACCCGGGAGATGGAGGACGCGGTGCCGATGCGCGTGCACTACGCGCCCTCTCCCCGGGCCGGCGTTCCGGCGTACTGGGCCGCTTTCCGGCGGTGCTTTCAGCAGGTGAAGCCCGACGTGCTGGAGGTATACACGGCCATCAACTTCGCCGTGGTGCTGCCGATGATGCTGTACGCGGCCGCTCACGGCGTTCCCCGGGTGGTGGTGTGCAGGGGCGAGCTGTATCCTCCCCTGCTGAACGCGACTTCCGCCTGGTCCCAGCGCTTCCTGGCCCGCGCCCTGCGCAACTGCCAGCTCATCGTGTACAAGGAGCTGTACATGGACGAGGCGCTGGAGCGGCTGGCTCCCCGCGTGCCGCGCAAGCTGCGCAGCAACGCCATCCCGGTGGGCCCGGAGCCCTCGTACGCGCGGCGGGGAAACGAGGTGCTGTTCCTCAACTTCTTCAAGGCGTTCCGCAATCCGGACCTGGTCGTCCGGGCGGCGCCGCTGGTGCGCGAGCGGGTGCCCGACGTGCGCTTCCGGCTGGTGGGCGGGACGGAGCGGCTGGAGTCCGCCGGCGCGTTCTACGCCGATCTGAACGCGTACGAGCGCGGGCTGCGGGAGCTGATCTCGCGGGTGGGGGCGCACGAGTACGTTGAGGTGCTTCCGTTCACGACGGACGTACGCCCGTACTACGACGCCGCCAAGGTCTTTCTCCTTCCCTCCGACCTGGTGTTCTGCAACTACGCGCTGCTGGAGGCGATGGAGCGCGGCGTCCCCACCATCGTCTCGGCGGACCGTGACGCGAACGCGCGGCGCATCGTGCGGGACCGGGTGAACGGGCGGGTGGTGGCGCTGGACGAGCGGGCGCTGGCGGACGCCATCGTGGAGATGCTGACGGACGAGGAGCGGCGGCGGGAGATGGGGCGGCAGGCACGCCGCACCATGGTGGAGTCGTTCAACCTGCGCTCGTTGCTGGACGAGATCGCGGATACCTACGCGGGGCTGGCGGCGCGGCGCCGCGGCGCGCGCGCGGCCTGAGAGGAGGACGGAAGGATGTGCGGCATCGTGGGGGTCGCGGCCCAGGGCGGCGGGGCGGGGGGCGCGCTCCTGGAGCGGATGCGCGACCAGATCCGCCACCGCGGCCCGGACGACGCGGGCGCCTGGGCGTCGGACGACGCGGGGGTGGCGCTGGCGCACCGGCGCCTCTCCATCATCGACCTTTCCCCCGCCGGCCACCAGCCCATGCACTGCGCGTGCGGCGAGCTGGCCATCACCTTCAACGGCGAGGTCTACAACTTCCGCGCGCTGCGCGAGGAGCTGCTGGCCGCGGGCGAGCGCTTCCGCACCGGGACGGACACCGAGGTGGTGCTGGCGGCGTACCGGCGGTGGGGGACGGAGTGCGTGCGGCGGCTGGAGGGGATGTTCGCCTTCGCCATCCACGACGCGCGCGACCGCACCGTCTTCCTGGCCCGCGACCGGGCGGGGGAAAAGCCGCTCTTCTACCGCCACGCGGGGGGGCGGCTGGCCTTTGCGTCGGAGCTCAAGGCGCTGCTGGCGGACCCCTCGTTCCCGCGGGAGCTGGACCGCGAGGCGCTGGAGTTCTACCTGGCGTACGGCTACGTCCCCGGGGACCGCTGCATCCTGCGGGGCGTGCGCAAGCTCCCCCCCGCCAGCGCCGCCGTCTACCGCGTGGACGACGACGCGCTGCGGGTGTGGCGCTACTGGGACCTCCCGGCGCCGTACGCCGGCGAGGAGGGGGACGCCGGGGCGCTGGCGGAGGAGCTGGAGGGGCTGCTGGCGGATTCCGTCCGACGCCAGCTGGTGGCGGACGTCCCCGTGGGGATCCTGCTGAGCGGGGGGATGGACAGCAGCCTGGTGACGGCGATGGCGGCGCGGGTGTCCGACGGCCGGGTGCGCACCTTCACCGTCAGCTTTCCCGGGCACGGCGTGTACGACGAGGCGCCGTACGCGCGGCTGGTGGCGGACCACTTCGGCACGGAGCACCTGGAGCTGCCGGTGGAGCCCGCCACGGTGGAGCTCCTTCCCGCGCTGGCCCGCCAGTACGACGAGCCGATCGCCGACTCGTCGATGATCCCCACCTACCTGGTCTCGCGCCTGGTGCGCCAGCACTGCACCGTGGCCCTGGGCGGCGACGGGGGGGACGAGCTCTTCGGCGGGTACACGCACTACAACTGGATCCAGCGGCAGGAGCAGCTGCGGCGGCTGGTTCCCCGCCCCGGGCGCGCGGCGGTGGGCGCGCTGGCGCGGGCGCTCCCCGTGGGGGTGCGCGGGCGCAACCACCTGCTGGCGTTCTCGCGCGACGTGCGCTCGTCGGTCGCGGCGGTGAACCTGTACTTCGACGCGGCGGGGCGGCGGGCGCTGGTGCGGGACGGCGCCGCCGGGCTCGCGTCGCCGGAGGCGTACAAGGCGGCGCTCTGCGACCACGGCCGCACTCCGCTGCAGATGGCCACGGCGGCGGACTTCCTGGCCTACCTGCCCGACGACATCCTGGTGAAGGTGGACCGCGCCAGCATGCTCACCTCGCTGGAGATGCGGGCGCCGCTGCTGGACCGCGCCATCGTCGAGTTCGCCTTCGGACGGGTGCCGGACCGGCTGCGCGCCACGGCATCGGAGCGCAAGGTGCTGCTGCGGGTGCTGGGGAAGAAGCTCCTTCCCCCGGCGCTGGACCTCACGCGCAAGCGGGGCCTGTCCATCCCCCTGTCCGCCTGGTTCAGGGGCGAGTGGGGGACCTACATGGAGGAGGTGCTGCTGGACCCCGGGCAGCGGCTGTTCGACCACGGCGTGGTCCGCTCGCTGATCGCCACGCAGCGGCGGGGCCTCTCCAACACCCACCGCCTCTTCGCGCTCACCGTCTTCGAGCTCTGGCGCCGCGAGTACGGCATCCAGGCGTGAGCGGCCACGTCACGAAGGAATGGCCAATCAGCAGGTTCCGCCGCACGGTCCGGTGGAGCGTCAGGGGATGGGGCGTACCTGAGACGTACGACGAGAAGTGCTGGGCGCTGCCCGAGACGTGACCGCCGGCCCTGGCAAAAGGCAGGAACTGAACTGATTTCTGTCACGCAGAGCAGCAGAGACGCAGAGAAGCAGGGGAGGGCACTTCTCTGTTCCTCTGCGTCTCTGCGTCTCTGCGTGACCAATCCGTAGCCGTCTGCGCGCTCCCGCGCCCTCCGTGCTATTGCGAGCGGCGCGGGAGCGTTATTTTAGAGGGATGATTCCCGATCGCTTCATCCGTTTCTGCGACTTCGCGCCCCGCCCCGCCGCCGTGGAGGCGCGGTGAGCCGGCTGATCCTGGTGGGCCCGCTGCCGCCGCCCTACTACGGCCAGTCGGTCTCGTTCCGCATGCTGGTGGACGAGATCGAGCGCATGGGGGTGCCCCACGCCGTGGTGGACCTGGCCCACGGCGAGCTGTCGGCGGAAAAGATCGGCGTGGTGACGCGGCACCGGATGGCGGAGTACGCCGGCATCCTGCGGCGCTACGCGGCCGTGGTGGCGGGGCGGCCGGGGACGGTGTACATCACCATCGCCCAGTCGCGCCCGGGGTTCCTGCGCGACTGCGTGATGATCCGACTGGCCGCGCTCTTCGGGCACCGCATCGTGGCGCACCTCAAGGGCGGCAACTACGGCAACTTCTACGCGGCCCAGCCCGCCTGGCTGCGCGCGCTCATCCGGGCCACCCTGCGCCGCGCGGACCGCGTGCTGGTGCTGGGCGAGCGGCTGCGGAGCATGTTCGACTTCGAGCCGGCGCTGGCGGAGCGGATCCGCGTGGTCCCCAACGGGCTCCCCGACGACCGCGAGCCCCCGCTGGACGGCAAGACGCTCCCCGCGCCAGGCGAGGGGCCCGTCCGCATCCTCTACCTCTCCAACCTGGTGGAGAGCAAGGGATGGCTGGACGTGCTGGAGGCGGTGCGGCTGCTGCGCGACCGCTTCGGCGACCGCGTGCGCTGCGACTTCCACGGCCTGTTCCTCACCAACCCCGCCGACGACGAGCGCATCACCAGCGCGGAGCAGGCGCGCGAGCTCTTCGACGCCTTCATCGCCAGGCACGGGCTGCAGGGTGTGGCGCGCTACGGCGGCGTGGCCTCCGGCGACGCCAAGCGGCGCGCGCTGGCGGAGGCGCACTTCTTCGTCCTTCCCACCCGCTACAACAACGAGGGGCAGCCCGTCTCCATCATCGAGGCGATGGCGCACGGCAACGTGGTCGTCAGCACCGACTACCGCGCCATCCCCGACATGGTGGCGGACGGGGAGACGGGGGCGCTGGTGCCGTACGGGAACCCGGCGGCGCTGGCGCAGGCGATCGGCGGGCTGATGGAGGACCCGGAGCGCTACGCGCGGATGAGCCGCGCCGCGGTGGAGCGCTTCCGCCGCCGCTTCACCCGCCGGGGGCACCTGGACACCATCCTCCCCCACCTGCTGGAGGGGATCAGCCCGCCGCGCGGCCGGGACGAGGCCGCGGCGCCGCGGGGATTGAGCACGGGACGCCCGGGCGCGGCGCCGCGCCCGGCGGACGTGCTGACCAGGGACGCCGGCTGATGTGCGGGATCGCGGGGTACCAGGGGAACTTCCCGGAGGGGCTGCTGGAGCGGATGACCAGCGCCGTGGCCCACCGGGGTCCCGACGGGGCGGGGACGCTGCTGCTGGAGGGCCGTGAGGGCCGCGCCGACACGGGGCTGGGGCACCGGCGCCTCTCCATCATCGACCTCTCCGCGCAGGGCGCCCAGCCGATGGCCGCCCCCTGCTCGCGGTGCGGGAGCGCGGGGCCGCAGGGGCTGGTGCTCACCTACAACGGCGAGATCTACAACTTCCCCGCGCTGCGGGCGGAGTTGCGGGCCCGGGGGCACACCTTCCACAGCGGGACGGACTCGGAGGTGCTCCTCCACCTCTACGCGGAGATGGGGCCCGCCATGCTGTCGCGGCTGAACGGCATCTTCGCCTTCGCGCTGCGCGACGGGCGGCCGAGCGGGCGCCCGCCGGGGGTGGAGCAGGGGGACGTGCTCCTGGTGCGCGACCCGCTGGGCGTCAAGCCGCTCTACCTGGCGCAGACGGACCGCGGCGTCCTCTTCGCCTCGGAGATCAAGGCGCTGCTGCAGAGCGGCGACCTTTCCCGCGAGCTGGACCACGAGGCGCTCTTCCAGACGCTGGCGTACCTGTGGACCCCCGCGCCCCGCACGGCGCTGGCCGGGGTGCGCAAGGTGCCGCCGGGGACGGCGCTGCTGCTGCGCGAGGGGCGGGTGGCGCGCGAGTGGGCGTACTACCGGCTCCCCTACGGCCGCGAGCGGCTGCCGGGGACGGAGGCGCAGATCGCCGCGGAGCTGCGCGACCGGCTGGCGGAGGCGGTGGACCGGCAGATGGTGGCCGACGTGCCGGTGGGCGCCTTCCTTTCCGGCGGGCTGGACAGCAGCGCCGTGGTGGCGATGATGAAGCGCGCCCGCCGCGGCGAGCGCCCCCGCTGCTACAGCATCGGCTTCCGGGAGGACGAGGCGTTCGACGGGTTCGCGGCGGACCTGCCGTACGCGCGGCGGGTGGCGGAGCACCTGGGGGTGGACCTCTGCGAGATCCGCGTGGGCCCGGAGGTGATCGACGGGCTGGAGCGCATGCTCTGGCTGCTGGACGAGCCCCAGGCGGACCCCGCGCCCATCAACGCCCTGCTGATCAGCGAGCGCGCCCGGGCGGAGGGGATCAAGGTGCTCCTTTCCGGCGCCGGCGGCGACGACATCTTCTCCGGCTACCGCCGCCACCGCGCGCTGCGGCTGGAGCGGGCGTGGTCGTGGCTGCCCTCCCCGGCCCGCCGCCTCCTCTCCGCGCCCGCGCGGGCGCTGCGCGCGGGGAAGAACGCGGGGTGGATGGACAACCAGGCGGTGCGGCGCGCGGCCAAGCTCTTCGCCAACGCGGAGCTGCAGGGGGACGAGCGGCTGGTCAGCTACTTCTGGTGGAACGACACGGCGCTGCGGCGCGGGCTGCTGGCGCCCGACGTGGCAGCGGAGCTGGAGGGCAGGACGGGGGCGGAGCCGCTGCTGGATTCGCTGGCGCAGCTGCCGGCGGAGGAGCGCGACCCGCTGAACCGCATGCTCTACCTGGAGACGCGGCACTTCCTGGCGGACCACAACCTCAACTACACCGACCGCATGGGGATGGCGGTGGGGGTGGAGGTGCGGGTGCCGCTGCTGGACCTGGAGCTGGTGGAGTTCGCCGCCCGCGTCCCCCCGGCGCTCAAGCAGAAGGGCGCGACGGGAAAGGCCGTCTTCAAGCGGGCGATGGAGCCGGAGCTGCCGCGCGACGTGATCTACCGCCCCAAGACGGGGTTCGGGGCGCCGCTGCCGGCGTGGCTGCGCAACGAGCTGCGCCCCATGGTGGAGGACACGCTGTCGCGCGAGTCGCTGGCCTCGCGGGGGCTGTTCGACCCCGCGGCGGTGCGGCGGCTGCTGGAGCTGGACCGCGCGGGGCGGGTGGAGGGGGCGTACACCCTCTTCGCGCTGATGTGCACGGAGCTGTGGTGCCGGCTGTTCGTGGACGGCGCCCCCGCCCCGGCGGCCGGCGCGCCGCCGGCGCGGCGGGTGGCCGTGGCCACGGCGTAGCCTGCCCGCCTGTCCGTACGCGGGCGGAGCTTGTAGATTGCCGGGTCGTCCGCCGGGCGCGGACGCGACCCGCTGGCTGGGCCCCGCGCCCGGGAGACGGCTTTCTCTCCCGGGCGCAGCGTTGTCCGGCAGCGGACGGGGATCGAAACCCACCGCCGGCGTGCCGGATACCAGGTACTGCGATCAGGCACCGGCGGTGGAATGAAGACGGAAATCCAGAACGCGCTTTCGCGGTGAAGCAGATCATCCAGTCGCTCAAGAGCGGCGAGACCGAGGTGGTGGAGGTGCCGTGCCCCTCCGTGCGTCCCCAGCACCTGCTGGTGCGCTCGCGGGCCACGCTGGTCTCCGCCGGCACGGAAAAGATGCTGGTGGACTTCGGCCGCAGCGGGCTGGTGGCCAAGGCCCGCAGCCAGCCGGACAAGGTGCGCCAGGTGCTGGAGAAGGCCCGCACCGACGGGGTGATGGCCACCCTGGACGCCGTGCGCAGCAAGCTGGACCAGCCGCTGCCCATGGGCTACAGCAACGCCGGCGTGGTGATGGAGGTGGGCCCGGGGGTGGAGGGCTTCGCCCCCGGCGACCGCGTGGTCAGCAACGGCGGCCACGCGGACGTGGTGCGCGTCCCCCGCAACCTGTGCGCGCGCATCCCCGACGGGGTGAGCGACGAGGAGGCGGCGTTCACCGTGCTGGGCGCCATCGCGCTGCAGGGGATCCGGCTGGCGCAGCCCACCCTGGGCGAGGCGTTCGTGGTCACGGGGCTGGGGCTGATCGGGCTGATCACGGCGCAGCTGCTGCGCGCGGCCGGGTGCCGGGTGCTGGGGATCGACTTCGATCCCGCCAAGCTCGAGCTGGCGCGGCGGTTCGGCGCGGAGACGGTGGACCTGTCGCGCGGCGAGGACCCCGTGACGGCGGCGCGCACCTTCTCCCGCGGGCGCGGCGTGGACGGCGTGATCGTCACCGCCAGCACGCAGAGCAGCGAGCCCATGCACCAGGCCGCGGTGATGTGCCGCAAGCGCGGGCGCATCGTCCTGGTCGGCGTGGCGGGGCTGGAGCTGTCGCGGGCGGACTTCTACGAGAAGGAGCTCACCTTCCAGGTCTCCTGCTCGTACGGCCCCGGGCGCTACGACCCGCGCTACGAGGAGCAGGGGGAGGACTACCCGGTGGGCTTCGTGCGCTGGACGGAGCAGCGCAACTTCGAGGCGGTGCTGGACATGATGGCCAGCGGCGCCCTGGACGTGAAGCCGCTCGTCACCCACCGCTTCCCCTTCGGGCGCGCGGCGGAGGCGTACGCGCTCCTTTCCGGCGGCCAGCCCTCCATCGGCATCCTGCTGACGTACCCGCAGGAGGAGCCTGCGG
>DATAAG010000326.1:0-1909 GCA_036260235.1 Longimicrobium sp. | reverse complement strand
CCGGCGCGCAGGCACCGGCGCCGCGGGAACGCGCCGGTTGCCCGTGAGCGCCGGGGGCTCGGTGCCGTTGGCAACAGTCGTATCGTTGCCTACGGCGCGCGCAGCCCGACCCGGAGCGCAGCGGAGGGGCACGCCCAATTCCGCCGTTCGCCGTTCATCCTTGCAGACGATCAGCGGCCGCGCAGGTGCTCGTGGATGAACTGGATGGCCATCGACCCCTCCCCCACCGCCGCGCCCACGCGCTTGACCGACCCGCTGCGCACGTCGCCCGCGACGAACACGCCGGGGACGCTGGTCTCCAGCAGGTAGGCGGGGCGCTCCATCTCCCACGCGAAGTCCTCGCGCGCCTGCAGGTCCCGCCCGGCGACCACGAAGCCCTTCTCGTCGCGCAGCACCGCGCCCTCCAGCCACGCCGTCTGCGGCGCCGCGCCGATGTAGACGAAGAGCGTGCTGGTCTGCGCCGTCTCGCGCTCGCCGGTCCGCACGTCCTCGATGGTGATGGTCTCCAGCAGGTCCTCGCCCTGCACCTCCACCACCTTCGCGCCGGGACGCAGGTGCACGTTGGGGTTCCGGCGGACGCGCTCCAGCAGGTACTCCGACATCTTCTCCGCGAAGTCCGCCTCAGGAGCGACCATCGTCACCGACTTCGCGTAGCGCGCCAGGTAGAGCGCGGCCTGCCCCGCGGAGTTGCCGGCGCCCAGCAGGTAGACGTCGCGGTCGCGGCAGGTGGGGACGGCGGCGGCCGCCGCGCCGTAGTACAGCCCGCGGCCGATCAGCCGGTCGCACCCCGGCGCCTCCAGCATGCGCCAGGAGACGCCCAGCGCCAGCAGCACGGCGTGCGCGCGCAGCTCGCTGCCGTCGTCCAGCGCCACCACGCGGTTGGGCTCCTCCACCCGCAGCGCCACCGCCTGGCGCGCCACCACCACCTCCGCGCCGAAGCGCTCCGCCTGCCGCAGCGCGCGGCCAGCTAACTCGCTCCCGCTGACGCCGTCGGGAAAGCCCAGGTAGTTCTCGATGGCGGCGCTCATCCCCGCCTGCCCGCCCGGCGCCTCGCGCTCGATGAGCACCGTGCGCAGCCCCTCGCTGGCGCCGTAGACCGCCGCGGCCAGCCCCGCCGGCCCCGCGCCTACGATCACCAGGTCGTAGAACGGCTTCTCCGCCTCGGTGCTGAGCCCCACGTGCTGCGCCAGCTCCTCGTCCGACGGATCGGCCAGGAACGAGCCGTCCGCGAAGGCCAGCAGCGGCAGCCGGTCCGGCCCCACGCCCAGCTCCTCCGCCCGGGCGCGGGCCTTCTCGTTGCTTTCGTAGTCGCGAAACAGGTACGGCACCCGGCTGCGCGCCAGGAAGTCGCGCACCTCGTGCGACCGCGGCGCCCAGGTGAAGCCGATGACGACGACCCGGTCGGCGGGATCCGCGTGCGAGGGGATCATGAAGGAAGTGCGTGAGTGCGTGAGTGCGTAAGTGCGTGAGTGGCGGGTATGCAGGAGTGGCGCCGTCCGCCGTTCAGCGACTGATGCTCATTGAGAATCTAAACCGGGAATCGCCGCGCCCATGCCTGAGCGACTGAAGTCGCCGCTGGAAATTCGCGAAGTCCGCCTTCGCGGACTGCATCGCTGCCTCAAGAGCGTGGTAGCAAGCTCAAGCGGAACCCGTTACCGAATTTGATTCGCAATGGGCATCAGTCGCCGCAACGACTACACACTGTGGGCCTTCGCCGACGCCATCGCGTCCGCTACCAGTCCGCGAAGGCGGACTTCGCGCCGTTCCCGCGGCGAATTCATTGAGGGTTGGTCATAATTCCGTAAACGGAGCCGCGCCAAGAGAAATCTCTTGACGCGGCAGGCTCTTGTGCGGAGTGTGTGGTTTGTCGAGGACCAACATACCCCGTGCAAGGAGGCCTGCCTTATGT
>DATAAG010000325.1:0-3597 GCA_036260235.1 Longimicrobium sp. | reverse complement strand
AACTTCACTCCATCACTCCATCACCCCATCACCCCATCACCCCATCACCCCATCACCGTCAGTCCGCCCCGACCGCGGCCGCGAGCGGCTCGCGCACGGGCTGCGCGGCGCGGGCCAGCACCGGCGACTCCAGGTCCGCCTCGCGCAGCCAGTCCACCAGCTTCTCCAGGCCGGCCTTCCAGCTGGTGCGCGGCTTCCAGTCCAGCACCCGCTCGATCCTGGCGGTGTCGCTCACGTACACGCGCTGGTCGCCCGGGCGCCAGTCCGCCGTATGGACGGGGACGGAGCGGCCGGTCACGTCCTGCAGCCGGTCGATCACGCCGCGCACCGTCACCGCGTTCTGCGCCCCCCCGCCCACGTTGAACACCTCGCCCGCCACGGCGTCGATGCGGTCCATCGCGCGGCGCATGGCGTCCACCAGGTCGTCGATCCACAGGATGTCGCGCACCTGGCAGCCGTCGCCGTAGATGGTGATGGGCTCCCGGCCGTACAGCGCCCGGCCGAAGTGCGCCACCCACCCCTGGTCCTCCGTGCCGAACTGGCGCGTGCCGTAGATGCAGCTCATCCGGAAGACCACCGTGGGAAGGCCGTAGATGCGGGCGTAGTCGTGGACGTACTGGTCCGCCGCGCCCTTGCTGCACCCGTACGGCGAGTGGAAGTCCAGCCGCGCGTCCTCGCCGATCCCCCGGCGGCCGTCCACGTAGCGGTAGGCGCCGTCCGCCAGCTCCACCGCCACGTCCTCCATCCCGCCGTAGACCTTGTTGGTCGACGTGAAGAGCACCGCGGGCGGGTCCAGCGTGGTGCGCGCGGCCTCCAGCACGTTGAAGGTGCCGATGACGTTGGTCTGCAGGTCCGTCAGCGGGTCGGTGAGCGAGGTGGTGACCGCCACCTGCGCCGCCAGGTGAAAGACCTGCTTCGACTGCCGGACGAGCGGCGTGATGCGCGCGGCGTCGCACACGTCCACCTGCTCGATCCTCACCCGGTCGCCGTGGTTGGACCGGAGCCACGCGGCGTTCCGGCGCACGCCGTCGCGGGAGAAGTTGTCGGCCACGATCACCCGCTCGCCCTCGCGGAGCAGCGCGTCGGCCAGGTTGCTGCCGACGAAGCCCGCGCCGCCCGTGATCAGGATGTGGTCGCGCTTTCCCTTCATCGTCCCCCTCCTCACAGCGTGAGTCCGCGCGCGGCCAGCTCGGCCGCGTGGGTTTCCACATGATCTTCCGGCCGCTCCTGTTCCTGCAGCCACGCCACCAGTTCCTGCATCCCCTCCTCGAACGTCACCCGCGGCTCGTAGCCCAGCACCTCGCGCGCGAGCGAGATGTCGGCGAAGCAGTGGCGGATGTCGCCCACGCGGTACTTGCCGACCACCTGCGCCTCCACCGCGCTCCCCAGCACGCCCGCCAGCGTCTGCGCCACCTCGTTCACCGTCACCGCGCGGCCGCTTCCCACGTTCAGCGCCTTTCCCACCGCCGCCGGCTCCTCCGCCGACAGCAGCAGCGCCTGGACGATGTCGTGCACGGAGACGAAGTCGCGCTTCTGCTCGCCGTCCTCGAAGACCAGCGGCGGCTGCCCGTTCAGCAGGCGCGCGCTGAAGATGGCGGCCACGCCGGTGTAGGGGTTGGAGAGTGCCTGGCGGGGCCCGTAGATGTTGAAGAAGCGCAGCGCCACGGCGGGAATGCCGTAGGCGGCGCCCACCATCAGCACCATCTTCTCCTGGTCCGCCTTGGTGAGGGCGTAGATGGAGGTGGGATCGAGCGGCTTGGCCTCGTCGGTGGCCACGGGGGTGAGCACGGCGCCGTCCACGTCGCGCGGCTCCCACTGGTGCCGGCGCAGCTGGTCGGAGGTGCGCAGGGTGCTGCGCGGCTCGCCGCCGTCCGGCCGCGCGTACCGCCCCTCGCCGTAGATGGACATGGACGAGGCGACGATGAGCTTCTCCACGTCGCCGCGGCGGTCCACCAGCGCCTGCAGCAGGTGCGCGGTGCCCAGCGTGTTGACGTCGGTGTAGTCGGCGATCTGGTACATGCTCTGGCCCACGCCCACGGCGGCGGCCAGGTGGTAGACGACGTCGATCTCCTGCAGGCTCCGCCGCACCGTGTCGGCGTCGCGCATGTCGCCGCGGACGAGCTCCGCGCCATCGGGGACCCAGGGCGGCACGCGGCGGTCGGGACCGTGCACCTGCGGATCCAGGTTGTCCAGGATGCGCACCCGGTCGCCCCGGGCCAGCAGCGCGTCCACCAGGTGGCTTCCCACGAACCCCGCCCCTCCCGTCACCAGCACTCTCCGACCCGCCACTCGCACCTCCCCCTGCTGTGGTGATCCCACCCGATGGTGCGCGGTACGCCACGACGTCCGGGCACCCTCATGTAACCGAATCCCGGCCCCGCGCACAGACCCGCAGGTGAACAGAGCGCCCACCACACCCGCAATGTCCATTCCGTGCGTAACACCAGAAATAGAAAACGCAGCAGTGTTACGTAAAGACCCTAACTACGCTCTTTACACGCCAGCGCAAGAACGCGGGAGATTGACGCTTCGAATCTCCCGCGCGCAGCGGAATCTATCCGGATGCGACGGCGAGCCGGCACCCGCGAAGGGTGTGCAGGCCGGCATCCCGGACCACGTCCAGCGGCGGACAGCCGCGCACGGGACGGGTGGCGCGCTCCATCGTCACGCCGCCACCAGCCCCAGGCGGGCGGCGTAGTCGCCTTCCCACCGCTGCACCCGGCCGTTCACCTCGTCCGCGGGGACGCCCGAGACCAGGCGCTGCGCCAGCCGCACGCCCAGGCGGCGCTCCTGGGTGCGCAGGTACTCGCCCGCGCGCCCGCGCTCCAGGTGCTCGGCGGCCTCCATCTCCAGGGCGAAGGCCAGCCGGTCCAGGTCGGTGAAGATGCGCCCGCGCAGGTCCATGTCCTGGGGAGTGTCCGAGGGACCGGGCTGGCTGAGCATGTACGGGACGGGAGCCGAGTTGCGACAGCGGAATTTCCGGAAAACCCGCGGCACGGCCGGTTTTCCGAAATCGTACTTAGATGGCGAGGCAAGCCCCGTGCCGTAAATGTTTACGGCGGGCCAGACGGCAGCGGGTCCGTACGCCGGTCGGAGCCTTTCCATCCACGTCCGCGCCAAAGAAGCAAATTCCGTATACCTGGGCCCTCGCATGCCGCCTCTCCCCGCGGCCGCCCCCGCGAGGATCATCATCTTAGTAGATGATCCCCGCCAAAGCCAGAGAGAAAGATTCACGCAGAGAACGCCGGGGGAAAAGAGAGGACGCAGAGAACTTCGAGCCGTTCTCTGCGTCCCTGTCTTCTGCCCCTGCGCCCTCCGCACGGACGCTCTCAGGCGGGGACGGGCTCGCCCTTCTCCACCGGGCGGCCGGCCTTGCTCCAGCCGGCGTAGTCGCCCGCCAGGTGGCGCACGTCGCCGAAGCCGCGCGAGGCCAGCAGGCCGATGGCCACGCCCGCGCGCGCGCCCGACTGGCAGTGGACGACCAGGGTGCGGCCGCGGGGCAGCTCGTCCAGCCGCTCCGCCAGGCGCCCCAGCGGCAGGTTGGCGGCGCCGGCCAGGTGCCCGGCGGCGTACTCGGACGAGTTGCGCACGTCCACC
>DATAAG010000324.1:0-7963 GCA_036260235.1 Longimicrobium sp. | reverse complement strand
CAACCACCCTCACTATCCCGGACTGCGTCCGCCGCGAGCCGTTCCCGGTCCCGACATGCTGATCGATCCGCGGCGTTCCTCCCCCGTCACCGTGTCACCGTGTCACCGTGTCACCGTGTCACCGTGTCACCCCGTCACCCTCCCCCGGCGCGGAACGTGCACGCCGCGCGCGCAGCGGTGTATCCACTGCCCACACACGCGGAAAGGCCGGCCCGTTGGTTGACAGGGGCGGGCTCTCCAAGTACTTTTCTGGTTTATGTTGAAAGTCAGCCTGGCGGCACTGGACCGCGGAGAAGTGCGGGTCCGGGAGCAGGTTCCGCCGGACGACCCCATGTGGGAGGGCGCGGCGGTGGAACTGGCCGCGCCCCTGGAGGTAGACCTGACCGCACGGTCGGTAGGGGACGGCGTGCTCGCGCGCGGCCGGCTCCGCACCACCGTGCGGCTTGCCTGTCGGCGCTGCCTGGCGTCCGTGGAGCAGCCGGTGGACGAGAGCGTCGACATGCTGTTCGACACGCTGGGGCCGGACGAGGAAGAGGCGGAGGGCGAGGTGTATCCCCTCCCCGCCCGCGGCGACGAGCTGGACCTGCGCGAGGCCGTGCGCGAGCAGCTGCTGCTGCGGGCGCCGGAGTTCGCGGTGTGCCGCGATGAGTGCAGGGGGCTGTGCCCCGGCTGCGGCGCGGACCGGAACCAGGGGGAGTGCGGGTGCGCGCCGGAGCCGGCCGCCAGCCCCTGGGACGCGCTGAAGAGCGTGACGTTCGACTAGAAATCCAACCACCCGAAGATCGTAGCAGGGGGTTTCCCATGGCCGTACCGAAGCGACGCCAGTCCAAGCAGCGCCAGCGCAAGCGCCGCACGCACGTGAAGGCGGCCATGCCGTCCTTCAACGCGTGCCCGCAGTGCGGCGACCCGCACGCTCCCCACCGGGTCTGCCCCAACTGCGGGTACTACCGCAAGGAGCAGCGGGTCGAGGTCTCCGAGTTCTAAGCGCAACCGTCGCAAAGACTCCCACAGATGCGGATCGCGCTGGACGCGATGGGCTCCGATCGTGCCCCGGCCGTGGAGGTCGAGGGGGCGGTCGGAGCTTTGCGTGACCGGGACGACCTGACCGTCGTGCTGGTGGGCGACCAGGAGCGCATCCGGGCCGAGCTGGCGCAGCACCCCCCGGTGCCGGCCGGCCGGCTGGAGATCGTCCACGCCTCGGAGGTCATCGAGATGCACGAGGCCCCCGCCACGGCCATCCGCCGCAAGCGGGACTCGTCCATCATGGTGGGCGTCTCGCTCCTCAAGGCGGACGAAGTGGACGCGTTCATCAGCGCCGGCAGCACCGGCGCCGTGATGGCCGCGTCGCTCGTCGTGCTCCGCACCCTCGCCGGCGTGGACCGCCCGCCGGTGGGCGCCCGCATTCCCACCGCCACCGGACGCTGCCTGGCGCTGGACGTGGGCGCCAACGTGGACACCAAGCCCCACCAGCTGGTGCAGTTCGCCGAGCTGGGCAGCGTGTACGCCGAGGACATCCTGGGGATCGAGAACCCCCGCGTGGGGCTGCTGAACATCGGCGCGGAGCCCGAGAAGGGGAACGAGGTCGTCGTCGAGGCGCACCAGCTGCTGGCGCAGGCCACGGACCTGAACTTCATCGGCAACGTGGAGGGCCGCGAGATCCTGGACGGCCAGTGCGACGTGCTGGTGGCGGACGGGTTCGTGGGGAACGTCCTCCTCAAGTTCTACGAGTCGGTGGCCGGCCTCATCACCTCCATGCTCAAGCGCGAGTTCGCCGAGGCGGGGGTGGAGATGGACCTGGACCGCGTCTTCCGCCGGCTCGACTACACCGGCATCGGCGGCGCCCCCCTGCTGGGCGTCAACGGCGTCGTCATCATCTGCCACGGCGGGTCGCCGCCGCACGCCATCCAGAACGCCATCGGGGTCGCCGCGCAGTCGGTGGAGCGCCGCATGGTGGAGCACATGGCCGCGCGGCTGGCGGGACCCGCCGAAGGTCGTGCAGCACCATGAGCCAGACCCGATCTCCCCGCGCCCGCGTGGCCGCCACCGGCCACTACTCTCCCCCGCGCGTGGTCACCAACGCGGAGCTGGAGACGCTGGTGGACACCAGCGACGAGTGGATCCGCACCCGCACCGGCATCCGCGAGCGCCGCATCGCCGACAGGGACACGCACGCCAGCGACATGGCGGCCGCCGCGGCGCGCACGGCCATGGAGCGCGCGGGGGTGGAGGCGGAGGCGCTGGACATGATCCTCCTTTCCACCGCCACGCCGGACCGCCTTCTCCCCTCCACCGCCTGCGACGTGCAGGCGCTGCTGGGGGCGCGCAACGCGGCGGCGTACGACTACGCCACGGCGTGCAGCGGCTTTCTCTACGGCCTGTCGATGGCGGAGGCGCACATCGCCAGCGGGCAGGCGGAGACGGTGCTGGTGTGCGCCACGGAGAAGATGTCGTCCATCGTGGACTGGACGGACCGCTCCACCTGCGTGCTCTTCGGCGACGGCGCCGGGGCGGCGGTGGTGCGGCCGGCGGAGGACGGGCGCGGCATCCTCTCCACCTTCATGAAGAGCGACGGCACGCTGGCCGAGCTGCTCTGGCGCCCCGGCGGCGGCGCGCGCATCCCGCTGGACATCGCGGTGCTGGACGAGCGTTCGCACTACGTGAAGATGGCGGGGCCGGAGGTGTTCAAGTCCGCCGTGCGCGCCATGTGCGAGGCGGCGGAGACGGCCCTGCAGCGGGCCGGCGTCACCAGCGACGAGATCGACCTGCTGGTGCCGCACCAGGCCAACATCCGCATCATCGAGGCGACGGCCAAGTACGCGCGGATGCCGATGGACAAGGTGTACGTGAACGTGGACCGCTACGGCAACATGTCGTCGGCCTCCATTCCCGTGGCGCTGGACGAGGCCATTGAGGCGGGGCGCATCGGCGAGGGGTCGCTGGTGCTGATGGTGGCGTTCGGCGCGGGATTCACCTGGGCAGCCAACGTGGTGCGCTTCTGATGAACGGTGAGCGGATCGCCCTGCTCTTTCCCGGGCAGGGCAGCCAGGCGGTGGGGATGGGGCGCGACCTGGCGGAGCGGTTTCCCGCGGCGCGCGCGGTGTTCGAAGAGGCGGACGAGGCGCTGGGCTTCGCGCTGTCGCGGCTGATGTGGGAGGGCCCGGCGGAGGAGCTGACGCAGACGGCCAACGCGCAGCCCGCCCTGCTGGCGCACAGCGCCGCGGTGTGGGCGGTGCTGCGGGACGCCGACCTGGACGTGGTCTGCGCCGGCGGCCACTCGCTGGGCGAGCTCAGCGCCTACCACGCGGCCGGGTCGATGTCGTTCGCGGACGCCATCCGCACCGTACGGCGCCGCGGCGAGCTGATGCAGGAGGCCGGCGCCGCGCGGCCGGGGACGATGGCGGCGGTGCTGGGGCTGGACGACGACGTGGTGGAGGGGGTCTGCCGCGAGGCGTCGACGGAGGATTCGGTGGTCGTCCCCGCCAACTTCAACACCCCCGGCCAGCTGGTGGTGAGCGGCGACGTGGCGGCGGTGGAGCGGGTGGCGCCCATGCTGGTCTCCGCGGGGGCCAAAAAGGTGCAGCCGCTCACCGTCTCGGGGGCCTTCCACTCGCCGCTGATGCAGGGGGCCGAGGCGGGGCTGCAGGCGCAGCTGGACGCCATCGGCTTCGGCGCGCCGGCGTTCCCCGTGGTCAGCAACGTGACGGCGCACCCGGTGACCGACGCGGACGAGGCGCGCGCGCTCCTGGTGGACCAGCTGACCTCGCCGGTGCAGTGGACGAAGTCGGTGCGGACGATGCTGCAGATGGGCGCGGAGCGGTTCCTGGAGGTGGGCACCGGCAAGGTGCTGGTGGGGATGCTGAAGCGCATCGACCCGGCGGCTGCGGGGCGGGGGGTGGCGGTGGGGACGGCGGAGGCGGTCGAGGGGCTGCTGGCGGGGAGTGCCCAGGTTCAAGGTTCAAGTGTCAAGTAACGGCTGATGCGTGCCAAGTGCCCGGTATGGTGATATACTGGGCACCTTTCCGTTCCTGGGCGCTTGAACCTGGGCACTTGGCACTTTTCTCTCCGACAGAGGCAGCGTGGAGCTACAGGGTCAGACCGCACTCGTCACCGGGGGGTCGCGCGGCATCGGGCTGGCCATCGCGCGCGAGCTGGCGCAGGCGGGGGCGCGGGTCGCCGTGGTGGCGCGCGACGGGGCGCGGGCGGAGGCGGCGGCGGCGGAGCTCGCCGGCGAGGGGCACCGCGGCTACGCCTGCGACGTGGCGGACCCGGAGGCGTGCAACGCGCTGGTCAAGCAGGTGGAGGCGGACTTCGGCTCGCTCGACATCCTGGTCAACAACGCCGGCGTCACGCGCGACAACGTGCTGATGCGCATCAAGGACGAGGACTGGGACGCGGTGCTGGACACCAACCTGCGCGGCGCCTTCAACCTGATGCGCGCGGCCAGCCGCGGGATGATGAAGCGGCGCGCGGGGCGCATCGTCAACATCTCCTCCGTCGTCGGCGTGACGGGGAACGCCGGGCAGGCGAACTACGCCGCGTCCAAGGCGGGGCTGATCGGGATGACCAAGTCCGTGGCCAAGGAGCTGGCGGGGCGGGGGGTTCTGGTCAACGCCGTCGCCCCCGGATACATTGAGACGGACATGACGGCCGAGCTCCCCGAGGCCGCGCGCACGGCGCTGATGGGCGCCATCGCGCTGCAGCGCCTGGGGAAGCCCGAGGACATCGCGCCGGCGGTGCGGTTCCTGGCGGGGCCGGGCGCGTCGTACATCACCGGGCAGGTGCTGGTGGTGGACGGTGGGATGGTGATGTAGGACGGATGGATGGAAGGAGCCCGGCCGGCCATGGCGTCCGGGCCCGATCGCTCAAACCAACAGGAGCACGTGAAATGGCGGACATCGAGGCGAAGGTCAAGGAGATCATCATCAACGAGCTGGGCGTGGATGCCGAGAAGGTGACGCCCGAGGCCTCGTTCGTGGAGGACCTTGGCGCGGACTCGCTGGACACCGTGGAGCTGGTGATGGCCTTCGAGGAGGAGTTCGGGATGGAGATCCCCGACGAGGAGGCCGAGAAGCTGCGCACCGTGGGCGACGCGATCCAGTACATTCAGACCAACGCGTCGGCCTGAGCCGCGGAACCGTCCGCGCTCGCCTTTTCCATACGGGGCCGCCGCGCGCGGGGGCCCTGGCCCGAGCTTCCCGAAGACCCCGGAGCGGCTGATGAATCGCCGAGTCGTGATCACGGGGACCGGTCTGGTCACGCCCGTCGGGCTGGACGTCCAGGAGTCCTGGACGGCCCTGCTCGGCGGGCGTAGCGGTGCCGGCCCCATCACCCAGTTCGACGCGTCGGGCCACACGGTCCGCTTTGCCTGCGAGGTCAAGGACTTCGACCCCTCGCCCTACATCGACCGCAAGGAGGTCAAGCGCACCGACCGCTTCAGCCAGTTCGCCATCGCCACGGCGGTGCAGGCCATGAAGGAGGCGGGGCTGGACGAGCGCTTCGACACGCTGGACCCCGACCGCTTCGGGGTGATCGTGGGCAGCGGCATCGGCGGCATCCACACCTTCGAAGAGCAGCACGGGCGGATGATGGAGAAGGGCCCGGGGCGCGTCTCCCCCTTCTTCGTCCCGATGTTCATCAGCGACATCGCGGCGGGCCTGATCTCCATCCGCTACAACGCGCGCGGGCCGAACTACTGCACCGTCTCGGCGTGTGCCTCGAGCGCGCACGCGGTGGGCCTCGCCTTCCGCAGCATCAAGGCGGGCGAGGCGGACGTGATGCTGGCCGGCGGCACCGAGGCCTCGGTGACGCCGACCACCATCGCCGGCTTCGCCAACATGACGGCGCTCTCCACCCGCAACGACGATCCCGAGCGGGCCAGCCGGCCGTTCGACGCCGGGCGCGACGGGTTCGTGCTGGGCGAGGGGGCGGGAATGCTGGTCATGGAGGAGCTGGAGCACGCCCGCGCCCGCGGCGCGACGATCATCGCCGAGGTGGTGGGCTTCGGGCAGACGGCCGACGCCTACCACATCACCGCACCCGCGGAGGGCGGCGAGGGCGCGGTGCGGGCCATGCGCGCCGCGCTGCGCGAGGCGGGCGCGGACGCGTCCGAAGTCGGCTACGTGAACGCGCACGGCACGTCGACGCCGGCGAACGACAAGAACGAGTCCGCGGCGATCCGGACGGTGCTGGGCGAGGAGCGGGCGCGGGACGTGATCGTTGGCTCCACCAAGTCGATGACGGGGCACACGCTGGGCGCCGCGGGCGGGCTGGAGGCGGTGATCAGCGCGCTCGTCTGCCGCGAGGGAAAGATCCCGCCCACCATCAACTACGAGACGCCGGACCCGGACTGCGACCTGAACTACGGGACGGAGGGGATGGTGGAGCGCCCGGTGGAGCTGGCGCTCAGCAACTCCTTCGGCTTCGGCGGACACAACGTGTGCCTGGCCATCCGGCGGTACGAGAACGGCAGGGAATAGGGAATGGCCTGCAACGGCGTTCTGTGAGGGAGGCCGGGTCCGCGACAAGCGATTGAAATCGCCGCAACGACTACACGCTGTCCGCCTTCGCGGACACTCGCGGGCGAGTCTCGGCGCGCAGGAACACCCCTCGATGCAGATAGGCCACGCCCCCGGCGCGATGCGCGCGCCGGGGGCGTCCGTCATGATGAACTGAGGAGTGGGAACGGGTGGCCTTCAGAATCCGGCGGGTGAGGGCGGGGGTCGCACGGAAGGGGGGAAGGGGGATATCTTTGCGGCGGTCCCGAACCCCGCATGGAATGATCGCGCTTCTGACGGCCGGCGCCCTTGCCTGCGCGCCGGCCTGCCCGCTTTCCGCCGACACCGTTCCCGCGCCCGCCGTCTACGACGGGTCTCGCGGCCAGCTCGACGCGCGCATCCCCCGCGTGGAAGACCCCGGCGTTCGCGTGGACGGGCGCCTGGACGAGCCGGCGTGGCAGAACGCCGCGGTGCTCACGGGCTTCACCCAGTCCACCCCCGCGGAAGGCATTCCCGCGACGGAGCGGACGGAGGTGCTGGTGTTCTACACGCCGCGCGAGCTGTTCGTCGGCGTCCGCGCGCACGCGTCGGACCCGTCGCGCATCCGCAGCACCCTGGCCGAGCGCGACCAGATCACCGCCGACGACCACGTCCGCATCCTCCTGGACACCTTCCACGACCGGCGCCGCGCCTTCGCGCTCTTCGTCAACCCCCTGGGCATCCAGCAGGACGGCACCTTCTCCGACGGCGGACGCGACGGCTTCACCTACAGCCCCGACTTCCTCTTCGACTCGCGCGGGCGGCTCACGGGCGAGGGGTACGAGGTGGAGATCCGCATCCCCCTGCGCTCCCTCAAGTTCCCGGCGGGCGGTACGCAGACGTGGGGGCTGAACGTGATCCGCGTGATCCCCGCGGCCGGCGCGCAGGAGAGCTGGGCGCCGCGCTCGCGCAACCAGCCGGCGGAGCTCGCGTCCAGCGGCACGTTGAGCGGCATCCACGGGCTGCGGCCGGGGCGCCTGCTGGAGGTGAACCCCGCTTTCACCGCGCGCCGCGAGGGGACGACGGGGGAGGACGGGTTCCGCCGCGGGTCCACGGAGCCGGACGTGGGCGTGGACCTGAAGTACGGCATCACCAGCGAGCTCACGCTGGACGCCACGGTGAACCCGGACTTCAGCACGGTAGAGGCGGACGCGGATCAGATCACCGTCAACGAGCGCTTCGCCCTGTCGCTGGAGGAGAAGCGGCCGTTCTTCCTGGAAGGCGCGGACCTGTTCTCCACGCCGGAGGCGCTCGTCTACACGCGCTCCATCGTGGCGCCCGCGGCCGGGGCGCGCGTCACCGGCAAGGTGGGCGCGCTGAACCTGGCGTGGCTGGGCGCCGTGGACGACGCGCCGCGCGACAACCCGGCCCGCTACGCGCCGGAGCCGGCGCGCGCCCTCGTCCAGATTGCCCGGCTGCGGCGCGACGTG
>DATAAG010000323.1:0-1573 GCA_036260235.1 Longimicrobium sp. | reverse complement strand
GCCCGCTCTCGCGCGGGATCGCTTGCCTCTACCAGATGCGCCTCCGCGACGGCGTCTGGAAGCAGTGGCGGGAGGAGCCCGGCCCCGCTTCCATTACCCCTGGTGACAGCTTTCGGAGTCCGGTACCGAGTAGCCGGGCCCCGGAGCGCTCACGCGGCGCGTGCCGGCCGCCGACCGAGCGCGGTAGGCAATGGCTGAGGTGTGTCGCTCGCGGCAGGCCGATCCTTCTGCGCGGGCGCGGCCGGGGAAGGCAGCGGTTCGACGGCGGCGCGCGGCGGCTCCCTCGGCGCGGGCGCGGCCGCAGGCAGTGCGCGGGGCTGGCCGCGCACGGCGTCCGCGTCCACGCCCACGAATCGCCTGCCCGGCGGCTCGCGTGGCCGGGACGAGGCCTCGCGGGAGTCGAGCCCGAGGCCGTGCGCGGCCAGCGGGTCGCCCGCCAGCGGCCGCGCCCGCGCAAAACGGGCACACTCCCCCGGCCGCGGACCGCCGCCTGCTCCGGCCGCGCCCGCGCATGAATACGGAGCGGACTCCCCCCGGCTCCGAACGGCTGCATGCTCCTGTCGTGCTGGTGCTCCCGTCGGTGCGCCATCCTCAAGCACGACGGCCATCCGTGGCAGGGCTCCCGGAGCGGGGCTCAGGCCGAGCTGACCTGGTCCGCGGCCGGCGCTCGCTCGGGGTGAGCAGATAGGCGAAGATGGCCAGGTTCAGCACCATGCTCCCGATCAGGACGGCGGAGAGCAGGTTCAAAATGCCGGTGATGATGGCCAGAACGGCGACGACGGTGACCTCCGTCGGCCGTCCCCGCGCCCCGCCGGAGCGCTCCGCTGCCATGGCAGCCTCCTCATGCGGTGCGTGTCCCCCTCCCCCTCCCTCCCCCTCCCCAGCCTCCACCACAGTTCGTAATCGATCGATCAATCAGGAGATCGTATTAGCGAACAGTTCCTTTCACCATCTTTAACGGTGTCTAAGGTTTCCCGTGCATTGTGAGATCAGATCTCTTTCCTCTGTGTAAAGTGTTGATGTAAACCGGATGATTTCGGCGCGCCCGGCATACCCCCGCCGTGACCGGAAGATCACCCCGCCCGGCTCCGGACGGTCATCCGGGCGGCGCGAGGTGGCGGCGGAAGAAGGCGATCTGCGCCTGGGCCGCCACCCGCTCGTGGGCGGGCACGCGCGCCACGCCGTGCTCTTCGCCGCGGAACTCCAGCATGGTCACTGGCACGCCGCGCTGGGCCAGGGCGGCGTGGAAGTTGCGCGCCACGTCCACCTGCAAGAAGTCGTGGTCGCCGTGGAAGATCAGGGTGGGGGTGCGCGCCTGGTCGGCCAGGTAGAGGGGCGAGACGCGCCGGTGGGCCTCCGGCCACTCCATCGGCGTCTGCCCCACCAGGTACGAGATCAAGGTGGCGTAGCCGAGCTGGAACTCGGTCAGGGTGTCCAGCAGGGCGCACTGCGGGTTGGCCGCGGCGAAGGTCTGGGGGTGGCGCACGATGGCCTGGGCGGCGAAGTAGCCACCGTAGGAGCAGCCGCTGACCCCCACCCGGTCGTACGACGTCCAGCCCATGGCCACCAGCTG
>DATAAG010000322.1:0-1799 GCA_036260235.1 Longimicrobium sp. | reverse complement strand
GTGGGCGCGGCGCGGGTGCGCGACCTGTTCGCGCAGGCCAAGAGCCAGGCGCCGTGCATCATCTTCATCGACGAGCTGGACGCGCTGGGGAAGGCGCGCACGCCGGGCGGCATTCTGGGCGGCAACGACGAGCGCGAGCAGACGCTGAACCAGCTGCTGGTGGAGATGGACGGGTTCGACCCGCGGCTGGGCGTGATCATCATGGCGGCCACCAACCGCCCGGAGATCCTGGACCCGGCGCTGCTGCGTCCGGGCCGCTTCGACCGGCAGGTGCTGGTGGACCGCCCCGACCTGAAGGGGCGGCTGGACATCCTGCGCATCCACAGCAAGGGGATCACGCTGGCGCCGGAGGTGCAGCTGGAGCGCATCGCGCGGCGCACGCCGGGGTTCGTGGGCGCGGACCTGGCCAACCTGCTGAACGAGGCGGCGCTGCTGGCGGCCCGGCGCGACCGGCCGCACGTGACCATGCAGGAGATCGACGAGGCGGTGGACCGCATCATCGCGGGGCTGGAGAAGAAGAACCGCCTGATCAACGACAAGGAACGCACCATCGTGGCCTACCACGAGGCGGGGCACGCCATCGTGGCGGAGCGGGTGCCCACGGCGGACCCGGTGCACAAGATCTCCATCGTCCCCCGCGGGGTGGCGGCGCTGGGGTACACGCAGCAGCTGCCCACGGAGGACCGCTACCTGCTCAGCAAGCAGGAGCTGATGGACCGCATCGCGGTGCTGCTGGGCGGACGGGTGGCGGAGGAGATCGTCTTCAACGAGATCAGCACGGGGGCGGGGAACGACCTGGAGCGGGTGACGGAGCTGGCGCGCAGCATGGTGATGGAGTACGGGATGTCGCGCGAACTGGGCCCGGTGAACCTCTCCGGCCCGCGGCGCACGCAGTTCCTGCAGGCGGACGGCAGCATGCCCTCGCAGCGCAACTACAGCGAGGAGACGGCGCGCGAGATCGACCGGGAGATCAAGGGGCTCATCGACGGCACCTACGAGCGGGTGCGCCGGCTGCTGACGCAGGACCGCCAGGTGCTGGAGGTGCTGGCGCAGCGGCTGCTGGAGAAGGAGGTGGTGGACGAGGCGGAGCTGCGCGAGATCATGGGGCTGCCGCCGCGCACGCACGAGCCCGAGCCCGACCGCGTGGTGGAGACGCCCCCGCCGGCGCCGCTGGGGGGAGAGACACAGGCCGCCGCCGCGTCCATCGCCGTGGAGCCGCCCGCCGCGGCGGACGCGGACGCGACGCAGCTGGACACGGGCACGGCCACGGCGGCGCCGGAGCCGGCTAAGCCGACCCGAGCACGGAGGAAACGGTGAGAGACCCGCGCTACGAGGACAAGAGTCCCCACACGGCCGACGAGCAGGACCAGCCGGAGCCGGAGCGCCCCACCACGCCCACGGAGCGGCGGCTGGACGGGCCGGAGGACAAGCCGTCGCAGGCGGAGGGGGAGCGGGAGAGTGCGTGAGTGCGGAGTGCGTTAGTGCGTTAGTGCGTTAGTGCGTTTGTGCGTGAGCGAGAAGCAGGGCCCGGCGTGATGCCGGGCCTTTTTCGTTGGCACGTGCCGGAACCAGGCGATGACGATTGCGGTCGGCCGGCGATCCGTGCAGCACGCCTCCGGAACCGCGTCATGCAGCACGGCCTCCGGACACCAGACATCGTGCAGCCAGCCTCCAGGAGCGAATGAATTCGCCGCTGGAAAATCGCGAAGTCCGCCTGCGCGGACTGCGGTCGCCGCCGGTACCTTCCGACTCACTCACGAACTCACGCACTCACGCACTCACGCACTCACGCACTCACG
>DATAAG010000321.1:0-7332 GCA_036260235.1 Longimicrobium sp. | reverse complement strand
TGGTAGTAGATGGCGTCGCGCCAGTCGGAGGGCATCGCCCCGCGCAGCAGGGGGAGGAGGCTGCGCCCCTGCATTTCGCGAGGGATCGGCACGCCCGCCACCTCCAGGAAGGTCTCCGCCAGGTCCAGGTTCATCACCAGGTCCTGGTTCACCGCGCCGGCGGCGACGGTGCCGGGCCAGCGCACCAGCAGCGGCATGCGCAGCGACTCCTCGTACATCCACCGCTTGTCGAACCACCCGTGGTCGCCCAGGAAGAACCCCTGGTCCGACGCGTAGACCACGAGGGTGTTCCCGCCCAGCCCCTGCTGATCCAGAAAGTCCAGCACGCGGCCCACCTCGTCGTCCAGCGCGGCGACCACGCGCGCGTAGTCGGCGATGTAGCGCTGGTAGCGCCAGCGCACCAGCGCGTCGCCCGCGGGCGCGGCGGCGCGGAAGGCGGCGTTCTCCGGGCCGTACGCCGCGTCCCAGGCCGCGCGCTGCTCCGGCGTGAGGTTGTCCGGCGCCTGCAGCTTGAGGTCCCGGTCGAACAGGTCCAGCGCCACCTTCATCTCCGGGTCGCGCGCGGGCGAGGCGCGTCCGGACGCGTCGTCCCGGAAGGTGGCCGGCTCCGCGAAGAGCGTGTCGCGGTAGAGCCCCAGCTGCCGCGGCCCGGGGTCCCACCAGCGGTGCGGCGCGTTGAAGTTCAGCATCAGCAGGAACGGCCGCTCGCCGTCGCGCCCCCTCCGCAGCCACTCCAGCGCCCGCCCGGTGACGATCTCCAGCGTGTATCCCGTGTAGCGCGCCGTGTCCGTCCCCGAGACCAGCGTGGGGTTGTAGTACGGCCCCTGCCCCGGCAGGATCTCGTAGTGGTCGAACCCCTGCGGCTGGCTGCGCAGGTGCCACTTGCCGAAGAGCGCGGTGTTGTAGCCGGCGCCCTGCAGCAGGCGCGGAAAGGTGACGCTGGTGGGATGCAGCGCCTCGCGGTTGGTCATCACCCCGTTCAGGTGGCCGTACTGGCCGGTGAGCACGGTGGCGCGCGCGGGGCCGCAGATGGAGTTGGTGACGAACGCGTTGCGGAAGAGCATGCCGTCGCGCGCCAGCCGGTCCAGGTTGGGCGTCGGCGGCAGCGGCGTGGCGTACGGCAGGTGTGCTCGATACGCGGAGATGGCGTGCGCCGCGTGGTCGTCGGAGAAGAGGAAGACGATGTTCGGCCGCCCCTGCGCCGTCGCTGGCAGGGCGGTGAGCAGAATCAGCAGCAGGAGGATCGCGAGGCGGATCGGCAGAATGCGACGCATGGTGGGAGGTGCTGGGCAGGCTGGGAGACAGCGATTGAAATCGCCGCAACAACTACACGCTGTCCGCCTTCGCGGACACGGTTGCCGCGGCGATCCCGTGCAGTTGAAGCCCCGCGTAGTTTGCGGGGCTTTCCGCTGTTGTTGCAGCGGGTTTACCCGCTATGGCCCGGGGCCGGCGCCACGCGCACGGCATCACGCGCCGGGCCGCACGTCGCTGCAGGTGGCGCGGCCGCGGTCGGTGAAGGTGCGGGCGCGGACGGGGACGAACTCCCACTCGTAGCCGTCCTCGTGGAACACCATCCGCAGCACGCCGCGCACGTGCGCCGCGATGGCCTCGCTGTTGGGGCTGCGCTCGCGCAGGCGGTACGAGGGCGCGCCGCCGGTGCCCACCACGAACTGCCGGATGCCGCGCACCCGGTCCAGCCGCCCCACCGGGTCCTGCGGCGCGAAGCGCTCGTAATGGTGGTCGTGGCCGCCGAGCACCACGTCCACGCCGGCATCGTACATCGCCCGGTAGGCGTCGACCACGCGCTCCTTGCCGCCGTGGCGTCCGCTGCTCCAGCGGGGGTGGTGCATGTACGCCAGCGTGCAGCGCGAAGGATGCGCGCGCAGGTCGTTCACCAGCCACCGGTACTGCTCCGTGCCTCGCTCCAGCGGCTCGTCGCTGTTCAGCACCACCAGGTGCCAGCCGTCGTGGTCGTAGCTGTACCACCCCTTGCCCGGCGGCCCCGCCCGCGCGCCGAAGTAGCGGAAGTACCCGGCGGCGTCCTTCGTCTTGTACTCGTGGTTCCCCACCGCCGGCCGCGTCCGCTCCAGGTGCCGCCCCCAGCTGCGGTGGTAGCAGCGGCGGTAATCGTTGTCGGACCCGTTGGGATACGCGTTGTCGCCCAGCGTGGCCACCACCCCGCCGATCCGGTCCAGCAGCCGCGCCGTGGCCTCGTCGCCGCTCCAGAAGCAGCTGGCGATGTCGCCGGCGGCCACGAGCGAGGTGTCGTCCTCCCGCGCGTCCCCACCCCGGCAGGCGGTCAGGGCGAGCGCGGCCGCCAGGGCGGCGGCCAGGCGCCTCACGCCGCGGGGGCGGGCGCGGCCCCGCGGAGGAACGAGCTTGCGCCGGCTCCGTGCACGAGCACCACCCACTCGTGCGCGGGGGAAAGGGAGTGGCGGCGGTACGACAGCATGGCTCCGGTGCGGCGGACGGGGGTACGGAAAGGCCTCCCCGGCGGAGGCGGTGTTGATACTCCGGTCCGCCGCACGCGTTCGGCTCCTGGACAGAGTCCCGAGGCAGAGATGTGCCTGATTGCGCTGGCGCTGGACGCGCACCCCGCGTACCGCCTGGTGGTGGCCGCCAACCGCGACGAGCTCTACGCCCGCCCCACGGCCCCCGCGGCGTGGTGGGACGACGCGCCGGAGGTGCTGGCCGGCCGCGACCTGCGCGAGGGCGGCACCTGGATGGGCGTTACCCGCGGCGGCCGGTTCGCGGCCGTCACCAACTACCGCGACCCCGGCTTCGCGCAGCTCGCCGGCGCGCCCTCGCGCGGCGCGCTGGTCGCGGACTTCCTGCGCGGAGGCGCGGACGCGGAGGCGTACGGGCGCGAGGTGGCCGCCCGCGCGGCGGAGTACAACGGCTTCAACCTGCTGGTGGGGGACGAGGGCGGCCTCTTCTACCTCTCCAACCGCGCGCCGGGGGTGCGGCGGCTGGAGCCCGGCGTCTACGGGCTGAGCAACGCGCTGCTGGACACGCCCTGGCCCAAGGTGCTGCGCGCGCGTGCCGCGGTGGAGGATGCGCTGGCGCGGGCGGAGGGGGATGAATGGGATTCCACCCTGTGGGAGATGCTGGCGGACCGCGTGATCGCCGCGGACGACGCGCTGCCGGACACCGGGGTGGGCGCGGAGCGCGAGCGCCTGCTTTCGCCGCCGTTCATCCGCACGGACGTGTACGGCACCCGCGCCTCCACCGTGCTGACCATCGCGCGCGACGGCGAGGTGCGCTTCGTGGAGCGCTCCGTGGCGCCGGGCCAGGAGGGGTGGACCGAGTCGCGCCACGCCTTCCGGATCGCGCGTGAGCCGGCTGCCGCAGGGCGATCCGGCGCGTAACGGGGGCCGGATCACGCACCGGCCCCGCGCCCGGCGAATGATGAATTCGCTGCTGGAACATCAGGAAGTCCGCCTGAGCGGACTCGCGGCCGCGGACGGCGTCGCGCCATGAGGGTCGAGGCCCCGTTCGGCGAGCGTACGCGAGCCGAGACGGGGCTTCTGGCATTTCCAGCCGCGGGCTTCAGCCCGCGGCCCCGCGGCAACTCGCGCGGCAACTCACGCCGCGCGGCTGGGCGAGGTGGGGACCTACGGCCGCACCGCGCCCGTGCCCGCCTGCAGCACGCGGCTGCTGACCACGTTGCCGGCCTGGTCCACCACGTACTCGACGACGGCGCCGGAGGTGTGGCGCACCTGGCGCACGGCCTGGCCGGCGGCGTTGGTGGTCTCGCGGATCACCGGCAGGCTGGTGACCTGCCCCAGCGTGCGCTCGTTCACCACGTTCCCCGCCGTGTCCAGCGTGCGCTCCACCAGGTTCCCCGCCGTCCCCAGCGTCACCTGCACCGTCTGGCCCAGGGTGTTCACCGTCTGCGTGAGCAGCCCGCCCGGCTGCGTCACGTTGTTCAGCGTCTGCCCCACGGCGCCCGCCGCGCCCTCCACCACCCCGCCCGGCGCCAGCGCCGTGTTCGCCACGCCGCCCACCGTGCCCACCAGCGTGTCCACCGTGCTCAGCAGTTGGGAAAAGAGCTGCGGGTTGCGGTCCAGCGTGGTGATCACGCGGTCCACCACGCGGGCCACGTTGTCCAGGTCCACGTAGACGAACGCCTGCGCCAGCACACCCGTGATCTCCAGCTCCACCCGCTGGATGCGCACGTCCGCACCCGCGGTGACCGCCACCAGGTTGGCGACGTTGGCATCCAGCGCCAGCGTGGCGCTCAGGTCCGCCACCGTCAGCCCGATGGAATCCACCGACAGCTCCGGCACCTCCAGCACCACGTCGTAGTGCGGCGTGCCGATCTGCCCCGCGGTCCCGGTCGCCGTGCGCGCCCCCGCGGGCCGGGGCGGCGGATCGCCCAGCACCCGGGCGCGGCGGCCGCCGGTGGTGGTGTCGCGCACCTGGGCCTGCGCGTCGGCGGCGAGCAGGGCGGCGGCGCAGAGCGCGGCGGTCATCCAGTGGCGCATCATCGGCTCATCTCCTGGGCGGTTCGGCCGGCGCGGGGGGCGCCGGGGTTACGCGGGTCTGCACCTGCGCCGGCGGGCAGAGCGCGGGCTGCGCGGCGGCCAGCGCGGAAAGGCACTGCACGTTCAGCCAGGCCCGGATCTCCACCCCCACCCGCACGTCGCGGTAGGTGACGCCGGGCTCGATCCGCTCCGGCAGGTTCACCCGCTCCGTCACGAAGGCGCTGTCCGGCAGGGGACATCCGTTCACCCGCAGCTCCGCGCGCGGCTCGCTCTCGAAGCGCAGCTCCCGCGCGGTGACGGAGGCCACGATCAGCACGTCCGGCCGGCGCGCGCTGTCCGCCGGCGCGGCATCCAGCTGCGGCGGCGCCGCGCACTCCTGCGCCGCCGCCGGGCATGCCAGCGCGGCGAGCAGGGCAGCCGTCGCCCATGTCGTTCCCCATCCCATTCCGGCACCCGCGGTAGAGGCGTCCGTCCCGTCACGGATGCGTGGCGGGCGTCAAGTTCCATGCCCCCGCAGGGGGCGCGAAGACGGCAACTTTCTTGCACGCCGCCCCTCCCGCCGATGCACGGGGGGAATCGTGCATCCGGCGCACGTGCACCGGGAACGGGAGACGCGCTCATGCGCAGGCGGATGGGGGGAATGGCGCTGCTGGCGGCGCTGGCGGCGCCCTGGCAGGCGGCGGCGCAGCAGGGGTTCGGCCCCGAGTGCCAGCCGGAGGCGCGGCCGGCGGCGGGCGGTCCCCTGGCGGCGTACCGCGAGTACGACGTGATCGTGGACGTGCCAAACCTGTGCGTGCAGCGCATCCGGCTGAACGTGGCCAACCTGGACGCGCGGCTGGCGCTGAACGCCAGCGTGGCCAACCTGGTCCGCCTGCGCGCCGGCGCCGACGTGCACATCGGCGAGGTGGACCTGGGGATCAACGGGGTCCGGGCGCAGGCGCTGCTGCTGGTGGACCTGGACAACGTGGTCTACGTGGTGGACCGCGCCCTCACCTTCATCGACGAGAACCCGCAGATCCTCTCCCAGCTCACCGGCACGGTGCAGAACACGCTGGGCGTGGTGGGCGGCGTGGCGAACACCGCGCTGCGGCCGGGCGGCGTCGCCGACCAGGCCGTCGGCGCGCTGGGGCAGACGCTGGACAACGTGACGCAGCCCGGCGGACTCCTTTCGCAGACGGTGAACACGCTGGGGCAGACGGTGCAGCGCACGGTGGACCAGACGGGGAACATCGTGGAGCGCACGCTGGACGCCTCCGGCGGCGTGCTGAGCACGCGCACCGTGGGACGGCTGCTGGACCTGCCCGTGCTGCGCCAGAGCACCAATGCCGCCGGGCAGACGGTGCGGCAGGTGCGCGACCAGACGGGCGCGGTCATCGAGTACATCGTGGACAACGCCGGCCGCGTGGTGCGCAGCCGCGTCCTTCAGCAGGCCCCCGAGCGCCGCTGATCCGCGGCCCGGCAGATCGATCGGGGAGACGGGAGGCCGCGGCGCCTCCCGTCTCTCGTTGATGGACATCCTTCCCCGTCCCCCGTCGATGCCCTCCACCGGCGCTCCCGCCCCGCAACGCATCTCCGTCATCATCCCCGCGCTGAACGAGGCGCGGGGGATCCTGGAGACGCTGCGGGCGCTGCAGCCGCTCCGTGCGCGCGGCCACCAGGTGGTCGTGGTGGATGGAGGAAGCACGGACGGCACCGCGGAGCTGGCGCGGCCCCTCGCCGATCTCGTCCTGGCCGCCGAGCCCGGCCGCGCGGCGCAGCAGAACGCCGGCGCGGCGGCGGCCGAGGGCGACGTGCTCCTCTTCCTGCACGCCGACACGCTCCTCCCCCCGCGCGCGGACGACCTGGTGATCGGCGGATTGGCGGCGAGCGGGCGGGGGTGGGGGCGGTTCGACGTGCGGCTGGACGGGCGCCATCCCCTGCTGCGCGTGGTGGAGCGGATGATGGGCTGGCGCTCGCGGGCGACGGGCATCGCCACGGGCGACCAGGCGATCTTCGTGCGGCGCGACTGGTTCCGGCGCGCGGGGGGCTTTCCGGAGATCCCGTTGATGGAGGACGTGGCGCTCTCCGGCATCCTGCGCCACATGGGCCGTCCGCTGTGCCTGCGCGAGCGCGTGCTCACCTCCAGCCGGCGATGGGAGGAGCGCGGGGTGGTGCGGACGGTGCTGCTGATGTGGCGCCTGCGCCTGGCGTACGCGCTAGGCGCCGATCCCGCACGCCTGGCCGACAGGTACCGGTAAGGAGAGCCCCGCGTGGATGGGACGGCGCACTCGGTGCGGGTCTGCGCACCGGGTGCGCCGATTCGCCGGAGTGTATCGGTGCGTTACGCCCCGTATCTGCCGCAGATCCCCAGCCGGAACAGAGAGGATCGCCGGGGAAGTTTATTCTTGACGGATTCCGCGTGTGTGGTTACGTTGTGTCGCGAATCGGACACCTTCCTCCGTTCAGCTTACGATCCGCGGCCGTCTCCATCATCTCGTGCGGCATCTCCGCGGCCTTCGTTCACGGCCCGTCCAAGTCGGGACGGCCAGTTGCCCCGCGTGGGGGGCGAACGTCCCACGTAACCCTACCGGGCGGATGACGCTCCGCCCGGGGAACACCAGTATCTGGGGAGCACTGCCATGCGCACCGTAGGCACCGTCAAGTGGTTCAACGACGCCAAGGGCTTCGGCTTCATCACGCCGAAGGACGGAGGCGGCGATTGCTTCGTCCACTACTCCGCCATCCAGGGCAGCGGCTTCCGCAGCCTGGTGGAGGGCGAAGAGGTGGAGTTCGATCAGGTGGACGGTGCCAAGGGCCCGGCGGCCGCGAACGTCGCCAAGGTCGGCTGAGAACACCCCGCTGAGCG
>DATAAG010000320.1:0-8768 GCA_036260235.1 Longimicrobium sp. | reverse complement strand
GGTCGTGAGCGCGATCGAAGTTCTCCCTTTCCCCCGCTTGCGGCGGAGAGGGCCGGCGAGAGGGGGGCGCCTGCGGCACTGGCCGAAGCGCCACGAGATCGTCATTCGCGCAGTTCTCCCCCTCTCCGCGAGGAACGAGCGGGGAGGGGGTCGGGGGGAGGGGCCCCCGGCGGGCGCAGTCGGATGTCCGTCGAAGCGCCGTGACCTCCACGGCACTTCTCGACGGCCTACCGCCTCACACCACCTCGCGCAGCCAGCCCAGCAGGCTCTCCATGGTGAACCGCCAGTTGTTCTCCAGCAGCGGCACGGCCGCCTCCAGGTTGCCGGCGGCGACCAGCTCCGCGATCTGCTCGTGCGTGCGGGTGCTGACGGGGATGTAGCCGGCGTTCTGCATGTAGGCGTACTCGTAGCGCCGGATCACCGACTTCAGGCTGGCGATCAGCCCCAGCAGGTAGTCGTTGCCGCAGGTTTCCAGCAGCGTGTGGTGCCACGCGCCGTCCAGGTCGATCCTGCGCTCCGGCTCCGACTCCTCTTCCAGCGCCGCGTTGATGCGGTCCAGCTCCGCCCGGCGGCTTTCCGTGAGCGGCGCGCAGGTGCGCATGGCCAGCACCTCCAGCGTCCACAGCACCGGGTACACCTCGCGCACCTCGCGCACGCTCAGCGGCTTGACGAAGAAGCCGCGTCCCACGTCCGCCTGCAGGAACCCCTCGCGCTCCAGCCGCAGCAGCGCCTCGCGGATCGGCGTGCGGCTCACCCCCAGCTCGCGGGCCAGCGCCGTGTCGCTGATGCGCGCGCCCGGTTTGAGGTCGTCGCGCAGGATGCGGTCGATGATGGCGTGATGCACCTGGTCGCGCAGCGGAATGCGGGTAATGGGGCGGCTGCCGCCCGCGCCCGCGGGGCGCTGCGTGTCTGTTGAGGCCATGCTTGGATGTCGGTAAGGGCGTCGGTGCCGACAAGATCGTCGGATTCCGTTCCCCCCGCAACCGGGGGATGGTGGGTGCGGCAGTGGGTGGCGCGAGTTGCTGGCGAAGGAATAGGGAATAGGGATAGGGAATAGGGAAGAGGGAATAGCCTGCAACGGCTCGCGCTGCCGTACGACTCTCGCATCGTCACCCGTTCACCCGTTTCCGTGAGATCAGCGCCTCTCACCGCATGGTGCAGGTGACGGAGTGAGAGCTCCAGCGCATCCTGCTGGACATCCACGACGGTCTGCTGCCCGCAGACGCCGGCACCCCCACCGCGCGCGAGACGGAGATCCTGGCGCTGGTGTCGGAGGGGCTGACTCACGCGCAGATCGCCCGGCGGCTGCGCGTGCGCGACGACACCGTCCGATTCCACCTCCAGAACCTGTACCTCGAGCTGGGCGTGCGGAACCGCACGGAGGCGACCGCCTGGTTCCTGCGCGTGCGGCGAACGGGGCGGGCGTAGGGGCAACAACGTTGAGTTCTGCCTGGCTGGAGTCAGGCAGGCGCACAGCATAACCCCTGTCTTACAATCTGATTGACACCCTGTCTTACAACGTGTAAGTTTCTCTTGAGCCCTGAAACCACGTGTCCTGAACCGTCGAATCCGCGTGACATATCCTAAGCTCTCCGCAAAGGAGTACGAGGTGCTTCGACTCCTCATTGCCAACGGTGAGATGTACGGGCTCGAACTCGTCGACAACTCCAATGGTGAGCTCAAGCGAGGCACAGTCTACGTCACCCTCAGCCGTATGGACGAGAAGGGCTACGTGGAATCGCGAGTCGAAAGCGATGCCCCAGGAGACCGTGCTCCGCGCCGCCTTTACAAGGCTACGGGACTCGGTGCTCGTGCCTATCGCGCAGCCGAAGCCGGCTCCCGCGCTTTCGCGGGATTGGAGGGTGCATGGGCGCATTAAAGCATCGAGTCGCAAGCGAACTTGCCGAGGTCAACCGCTTGCTTTGTTCCATCGAGAGCCGCCTCCGTGAGGTCGAGGTAAGGTCTCCTGTCCACGGTATGCGCGCAGGCGATCCGCGGATTGCCGCTGTAGAGCGGGTGCGGAGCGACGCTATGGCTCGCGCAGTCGTTCTGGAAGTTGAGTTCCTGCGTCGCCAACACGCGGAAGCGTTTCGCCAGAAAGCGACGCTTGAGCGGCAATTAGCTGCTGAGTTCGAGCAAGAAGCGCTTGACCTTGTTGGGAAGCCCGTAACAATTGAGCACCCAACACGCCTCGAAGAAGCGGCAATTGACGATCCACATCGCGAAGCGCAGAACTTATCCAGCATCCGACCTGCGCCGGGGCACCACCTTCTGGTCATTGCGGAATTCCTGTTCTCTCGCGCGGCGTTCGAACAGGTGCTGCACCCGACGATTCAGGATATGCGCGAAGAGTACAATGCTGCCTTGGCGGAAGGCCGTTCCGGTAAGGCGCGGCTGGTCCGGTTCCGTGGAACATGGGCGTTCCTGAAGGCGGCTGGGCTACTCAAGCTGCTCGGCTTCGTGAAATCAGTGGGAAGGATGTGGTCAGCCATTCCGTGATTTGCTAGTGCGTTCGGCGCAGACCCCTCCACCGCCGGACGAACTCCCCCTTGCAGGGAACGAGCGGGGAGGGGGCGCGGCGCGGACCCTCCACCGAACGCGAAGGCCCCACCCGCTGCTCGCGGGTGGGGCCTCGTCGTCCGTCGGAATCCGCCGTCAGTAGATGTAGACCGGTGTTCCCACGGGCGCGTTCTCGTAGACGAACTCGATGTCGTCGTCGAACAGGCGCACGCAGCCGTGCGTTCCCCAGAACCCCACGGCCAGCGGGTCGTTGGTGCCGTGGATCAGGATGCCGTCCCCCGTGTCGAGCTTGAACTTGCCCAGCACGTCCGGGATCTGCCGGTTCACCGTGCCGAACGGGGGAATGTACATCACCCCGCCATACACCAGCGGCCGCTCCGGCGGAATGGTGTCGAACTGCGCGCCCCGCTGCACCCCCAGGTACCGCCCGCGGCGCACCACCCGCGTGCCGTCCTCCAGCGGGATCCCCGCCGCGGGGAACTGGCGCAGCGGACCGTCGTGCAGCCCCTCGTAGTGCCAGTCGGGCGGGTTCCACAGCGGGTTCTCCTCCTTGGCCAGCACCGTGCGGCGCCCGCGCGGCGTGGAGAAGTCGCGCATCCCGATCCCCCGCGGCCCGCGCACGATCCCCATTCCCACCCCCGCGGCCGCCTCGATCAGCGTGTCGCGCCCGTCGATGAGCCACAGCTTGCGGTCGTAGATGGAGACCACGATCCGCCGCCCCGTGGCCTGCGCGGCCGCCCGCCGCCAGCGCACCCACTCCAGGCTGTCCGCCCGGTTGCGGGGCGCGGTGGGCGCCGGGTCCGGGTTCTCCACGCCGATGCGGCGCAGCCGGTCGGCCATCAGCTCCTCGCGCGTCACCAGGCCGCGGGGGCGGTTGTCTACCGGCTCGGGAACGGTGTCGCGCGGCGCCTGGGCGGCGGCCGGCGCGGCAAGGCACAGCGCGGAGAGCGCGGCGAGCCACGCGGTGCGAAGGCGGTGGGCCTGCGGAAACATCAGTTGGACTCCTGGGCGGTGTACGGCGTTCTCGGACAATGAGTTTGGCGAAAACATCCGCCGCGTCAATAGGGAAGGTCCCGCGGAAGGAAAGATGCCCGCCTGCACGCACCGCACCACCCGCGCGGAACCCGCAGGCGATTCCCTATTCCCTATTCCCCGGGGAGGCAGCCGGATCGAAGCGGCTGATGGAGAACGGCAGGCTCCACGACAGGCACCTTGCACAGCGTTGCCGCAGAATGCATGACGACGCCGCGCGGGCGAGGTCACCAGTACCGCCGCCGCCCGCCCCAGGTTCCGGCCCGCTCCCCTCCCGCTCTTCCAGACACGGCGCGGCAGATCTGCATCTTCCCGACGCTTTCTGCTACGCGATTTGACGACAGATCACAAAGCCGGTATACTGTGTGCATTCAAATCCACGCCGTTCCCGCCGCTTTCAGTACGGGAAGGACAGAACCCGCGCGCGGGCACCCACCCCGCCGCGTTCACGGTCGCCGTCCTTTTACGCCACGGCGGACGCGCAGGCTCACCACCCCCTGCATTCACCTGCGGCCCCGCCGCGGGGCCATCCCCCCAAACCCATCCGGAACGGGAGCTCACGTTGCACTGGAAGCATTGGGCCGGGCGTTCGCCCGGCGCGGCGGCGCTCGTCCTGGCCCTGGCCGCCTGCGGCGGCGGGGGCGGCGAGGTCGCCATCGGCACCGCCGGCCCCTTCGAGGAGGGGTACGCGCGCATGGTCCGCCGCGCCGTGGAGATGGCGGTGGACGAGATCAACGACGAGGGCGGCGTCCGCGGCAGCCGCCTGTCCGTGGTGGCGCACGACGACGGCGGCGACGGCGTGAAGGCCGCGCAGATCGCCGAGCAGTTCCTGGCCGACGCCAACGTGAAGGCCGTCGTCGGGCACGCCAACTCCGGCGCCATGGTGGGCGCGGCGCGCGTGTACGACCGCGGCCTGGTGGCCGTCATCCCCAGCGCCACCTCGCCGGAGCTCACCGGCGTATCGCCCTGGGTCTACCGCGTCACCACGAACGACTCCACCAACGGCGCCAACCTGGCCCGCTTCGCGGCGGGGCTGCGGCCGCGCCGGGTGGCCGTCCTGTACGAGAACAACGTCTACGGCCGCGGGCTGGCCGCCGCCTTCCGCGCCAACTACCCCGGCGAGCTGGCGGGGGTGGATCCCATCGCGGGCGACGGCAAGCTGGTGGAGCCCTTCATCTCCTACTACAAGCAGGTGGCGCCGGACCTGGTGTTCGTCGCCGGGACGGAGCTCAGCGGGCAGGCGCTGCTGCGCGAGGCACGCCGGCAGGGGTTCCAGACCCGCTGGGTGGCCGGCGACGGCTGGTCCGGCGTGGTGACCGACACGGCGGCGTCCGAGGGCGTCTACGTGGCCGTCCCCTTCAGCATCCGCGACACCCGGGCGGAGGCGGTGCGCTTCGTGGAGGCGTTCCGCACCCGCTACGGCGTGGAGCCCGACGCCAACGCCGCCATGGCGTACGACGCCACCCGCCTCCTGGCGAAGGCCATGCAGCAGGTGGGCTTCGACCGCGACGCCATCCGCGGCTACCTGGCCACCGTCCGCGGCGACAGGAGCTACTCCGGCGTGACCGGCGCGCTCGGCTTTCGCCCCGACCGTGATCCCGACCGCAGCGGCTTCGTGATGACGCAGGCCCGCGGCGGCACCCTCGTTCCCCTGGAGGCCCAATGATGCGCCGACTCTGGTCCGGCATCCGGAGCCGGCTGGTGCTGGGCTTCGGGATCGTCCTGGTGCTGCTGGCCATCGCCGGCACGGTGGGGTGGCGGTCGATGACGGTGCTCACCGGCGCCATCCGCCACTCGATGCAGGGCGTGGAGCAGGACGCCCGCCTTTCCGCCACCCTCGCGACCGACGTGGCGCGGGAGATCGCGGTGGCGGCGCAGTACATCGAGCACGGCGGGGCCGCCGCCGCGCAGTTCGACTCGCTGCGCTGGCAGACGCACCGCACCCAGCGCCAGCTGCTGCGCCGCGAGGGGCAGACGCAGGAAGAGGTGGAGCTGGTCGTCGGCATAGACCAGCAGCTCTCCGAGGCGGAGATCCGCTACGTGGCCGCCCGCCGCCTGGCGGAGCTGGGCCGCGCGGACGAGGCCGCCGCGCAGACGGACACGGCCCGCGGCATCGAGGCGGCCATGCTGGGCGACCTGGGCAAGCTGGCGGAGGTCAAGGGCGCGCGGGTGGCCGCGGCGGAGCGGGAGCTGGAGGGCGACGCGGCCGCGTGGCGGCTGATCCTGGCCGGCCTGCTGCTGACGGCGCTGGTGATCGGCATCGCCGTCGTCGCCGCCGTGCTGCGGTCGATCACGGGGCCGCTGGACCAGCTGGCGGCGCACGCGGGGCGGCTTTCCGAGGGCGACCTGACGGCGCGCACGGAGGACCGGCTGCCGGACGAGCTGCACATCCTGGCGACGGCGATGAACCGCACCAGCGACTCGCTCTCGCGCATCGGCGCGGGGGCGGGGCAGGCGGCGGACGGCATCGCCGCCTCCGCCACGGACCTGACGGCCATCTCCGTGCAGCTGGCCGCCGCCGTGGCCGACGTCACGCAGTCCATCGAGCAGGTGTCGGAGGGCGCCACGGGGCAGGTGGCGCAGCTGCGGCGGGTGGACGGCGCGCTGCGCGCCATGCTGGAGACGGCGCAGCGGATGGTGCTGGAGGTGCGCGACGTGGCCGCGCTGGCCGCCAGCATCGAGCGCGAGGCGCAGGCCCGGCGCAACGAGACGGAGCACACCATCGGCACCCTCTTCAAGATCAAGGCGACGGTGGAGGCGGCGGCGGCGGAGACCGTGGCGCTGAACGCCGCCGTGGCCGACGTGAGCAGCTTCGTCCGCACGGTCAACGAGATCGCCGAGCAGACCAACCTGCTGGGGCTGAACGCCGCCATCGAGGCCGCCCGCGCCGGCGACGAGGGGCGCGGCTTCGCGGTGGTGGCGGACCAGGTGCGCAAGCTGGCCGCCCAGGCGCGCGAGGGGGCGGAGAACGTGGCCGTGCTCACCCGCACCATCACCCAGCGCGTGAACAGCACCGCGTCGGCCATGGAGGCGGGGGCCAGCCACGTGGAGGAGATCGAGCGGGTGGCCAAGGCGGTGGAGGGCGCGCTGACCACCATCGCCGACGCGGCGGAGCGCACGCGCGTGGCCGCGGACCGGGTGACCGGCCTGGCCGAGGGGAACGCCTCCGCCGCGGTGGAGGCGGCGACGGGCGTCGCGGCGGTGGCCGAGACGGCGGTGGTGCACGCCGAGGCGGCGGAGGGCGTGCGCAGCGCCACCCTGCAGCAGGAAAGCGCCTGCCGCCTGGTGGCCGAGGCCACCGAGCGCCTGACCGGCAGCGCCGGCGAGCTGCGCTCCCTGGTCGGCGGCCTGCGCGTGGCCCCGGTGGAGCCGGCGGCTTCTCCGGATTCGGGCGATCCGGGGGATGGCCCCGCGCGGCGCATTCCCGTCCCCGCGCTGTTCATTCCCGGCGACCAGCAGGCCGGGGACGAGCTGGAGCCCAAGCGCCGCCGCCTGCGCAAGGTCGCGCTGACCTGAGCCTGGTGCTGGCCAGTGGCGAACGAAGCAACCCTCTTCCGGTCCGCGGAAGGGGGTTGCTCGTCATCGGGGGCTACTCCGCGATCCGGAGCGGCAGGACGGTCTGGCCGGGATCGGGTTCCCGCTTCGGCTCGGACGGCGCGGGATCAGGGCGGGCGGGCGGCCTGGTCCTCTGGATCACGCTCAGCATCGGCGAGCGGGAGGATCAACGAGACGAGGCCGGTGACCGGCTTGCCGTGGTAGACCCGGAACGCGCAGCTGTTGTAGCCGCGGCGCCGCGGCTTTAGCCGCCGGGACAGACGCCGCCCGGGCTTTCCGCCGTTGTTGCGGCGGGTGCACCCGCTCAGGCGAGGGGCCGGCGTCGTGCGCCCGGGCGGGCCTCCAGGTTGGGCGAGTAGATTCCTCCGTCCGCGCGATGCATCCTGCCGTGGGAAGGTGACGGGTGGCGCCTCCTTCGGAGTGACGGACCGTGGCGTTGGCGACCGTTGCCGTTTCGCGACCCCCTCACTCCCTCACCCTGTCACCAACCACCGCTGTTCCGCATCTGAAACTTCTGTCGTAAGTTTCCCGTCCAGCCCGCAGACACGCGCGCCCGCAGCCGTTCCGCGGCCCCGCGCGGCCCTCTCCCCCGCACCATCCAGCATCGGATGTCCCTCATCTCCGTACGCGACCTCACGCACACCTATCCGGGCGGCGTGACGGCGCTCCAGGGGCTCACCCTGGAGCTGGAGCCCGGCATCATCGGGTTCGTGGGCGCCAACGGCGCCGGCAAGAGCACCTTCATCAAGATCCTCCTGGGCCTGCTCACCCCCACCAGCGGCGACGTGCGCGTCTTCGACCTGGACGCGCGCACGCAGAGCCTGCAGATCCGCCAGCGCGTGGGCTACATGCCCGAGCACGACTGCCTGCCGCCCGACATGACGGCGACGGACTTCGTCTCGCACATGGGCCGCCTCTCCGGCCTGCCCAGGGCCGCCGCCCGCGAGCGCACGGCGGAGATGCTGCGCCACGTGGGGCTGTACGAGGAGCGCTACCGCCACATCGGCGGCTACAGCACCGGGATGAAGCAGCGGGTGAAGCTGGCCCAGTCGCTCGTCCACGACCCCAGCCTCCTCCTGCTGGACGAGCCGACCAACGGGCTGGACCCGGCGGGGCGCGAGGAGATGCTGGAGCTGGTGCGCCGCACCGGACAGGAGTTCGGCATCGCCGTGATGGTGTGCAGCCACCTGCTGGGCGAGATCGAGCGGGTGAGCGACTTCCTGGTCGCGATCGACGCGGGCAGGCTGAAGAGCGCGGCGCCGCTGGGAAGCTTCACCGGCGAGCAGCAGCTGCTGGCGGTGGAGGTGGACGAGGGGAGCGACGCCCTGGTGGCGCGGCTGGCGGCGGCGGGGCTGCAGGCGGTGGAGGACGGCGACGTGGTCGTCGTTCCACTGCTGGACGAGCGGCCGTACGACGCCGTGCGCGACGCCGCGGCGGAGCTGGGGCTGGCGCTGGTGCGCATGGAGCGGCGCCGCCACACCCTGCAGGAGCTTTTCCGCGCCCCCGCGGGCGCGTCCGCATCTACCCGTGAGGAGGCGCATGGCACGCGCGCTTGAGGCCGCCGCCGGTACCATCTACGACATCGGCTACCGCAACTACGAGGGCGCGCGGCTGGGCCGCGGCTACGCCTTTCGCACCCTGTACGTCCACTCCCTGCGCAC
>DATAAG010000319.1:0-2823 GCA_036260235.1 Longimicrobium sp. | reverse complement strand
CCGCTGGCTGCGCCGACCCTGTAGGACGAAAGAGCAGTTCAACCTCCCCCAGGGGTTTTTGGGGGAGGTGCGAGCCTGAGCGAGCGGAGGGGGCGCTCGCGCGGAGCCTGCCACAGTTCCGAGTAGGTCGCGTGGGCCTTTCCATTCAGCGCCTGTAGACGCGGGGCGCCTTCCATCATGTCAGAAATTCGGTCTGTTACGAGGATCCGGCGAACTCCTGCCGAGGCGACTTTCTTAGGAGGGAGGCGCCCCCCGGATCTTGCCGCCCGCTCGCGAGCATGCGCGCCGACCGAAGAATCTGTACGCTGGGCGGCAGGATCTCGCGGCCACGGTGAGTTCCCCGGACTATTGTCCGGGGCGGGTTCGGCGCGAGGGGCGGGAGATTCTTCGGTCGCGCCATCCGCTTAGTGGTCATCCGCAGGTTCGGCGCGGGCGCTCCCTCCTAAGAAAGTCGCCTCAGCAGGAGCCCGCGTTCGTCCGCAACAAACCCGAATTTCTGATGTGATGGAAGGCGCCCCGCGGCTACAGGCGCTGAATGGAAAGTCCGGTGTGAGCCGCCGCGCCCCTCCGGGCTCGCATGACTCGCCCACCTCCCCCAAAAACCCCTGGGGGAGGTTGATGGATGACGAACGATTCGTGCGAGACGTCTTTCGTCCCATAGGGTAGGCGCAGCAGTTAAGGACTCAGAATGACAGGCGTTTTTCCGGATCTGGTATCATCCCGATTCCCTCAATTTCTCGTGCAGGCGGGGGACAACGAACCTTCAACGCAGCGTACGCAGAGAAGAACGGAGAGTACGCGGAGAACGGCTTGAAGCTCTCTGCGTACTCTCTGTTCCACTCTGCGTATTTGCGTTCGATACCCATCTTCCGAATGCACAGAGGCTCGCAAGATCGGGTATCAGAGCGCTACGAACCAGATCCGGGCCTTCCGATCAGGCGCCGATCAGCTCGGCGAGGCGGTCGCTGGCGGCGCGGGCGCGGGCCAGGCGCTCGACGTAGACCACCTCGGCCTCCTTGAGGCGCACGTCGCAGAAGGGACAGGTCTCCTCGTCCGGGCCCACGAAGCGCGAGCAGCCGCGGCAGAGGACCAGCAGCGGCGGGGTGCGCCGCTTGAGGGCGGGCTTCTTCCCCGCGTACGGCTCCGGATACCGCACCTGCCGCGGGGCCGCATCGTCCGCCGCCCCGTTCGCGCGGCGCGCCAGCTCCAGCACGTCGATGGTGTCGGTGACGGCGTCCATCGGCTCCAGGACGAGCTCGAAGCGCCCGTGGTCGAACGAGCAGCCGGGCGCGCGCTCCACCTGCACCACCCGCTCGCGCAGCCCGTGCGCCGCCAGCTCCAGCGCGCGGTGGTGGCAGTACGGGTTGTTGCCCCGCACCCCCAGCAGCGAGTGCGACGTCCAGTTGCACCCGCCGCGGCAGATCTCCGCGTAGTAGCAGCCGGCGCAGAAGCCCCACAGGTCCTCCGTGCCGCGCTCGCGGGTGAACGCCACGCCCGTGTCCGCGGCGCGCCAGATCTCGCCAAGGGGGACGTCGCGGACGTTGCCGCCGGCGTACGGCTGCGTGGGGAGCGAGGGGCATCCCTTGATGGTCCCGTCGGCCTCGATGCCGATGGAGGTCTGCCCCGCCAGGCACCCCGCGTAATGCGCCTGCCCGCTCCCCGAGCCCCGCCACAGGTGCTCGTACGGGCCGTAGTAGCCCACGTTGTTCCCCGCCTGCAGCAGCAGCCCGCGCACCTCGCCCACGTGGTACAGCTCCGCCAGCAGCGGCATCACCTCCAGCAGGTCGTACGGCTGCAGGAGGAGGTCCGGGTTGTCGGCGGCGCGGCCCATGGCCACGGTGAGCTGCACCTGCCAGTTCCTGGCGCGGTGGGCGATGAACACCTCCTGCAGCTCGCGCAGGTGCGGGATGACGGGCTTGCTGATCTGCGTGTTGACGCTGGGCACCAGCCCCGCCTCGCGGATGGCGTCCAGCGCCGCCAGCGCGTCGTCGTACGAGCCGCGGACGCCGCGCAGCCGGTCGTGCACCTCGCGGGGACCGTCGATGGAGACGCCGGCGCCCACCAGCCCCGCGTCGGCGGCCGCGCGGATGCGCCCGGGGGTGAGCCGGTAGCCGCCGCTCTGCATGGTCGCCGCCATCCCGTGGTCGCGGATGGCGCGGATGATCTGCAGCCAGTCGCGGCGCATGAACGCCTCGCCGCCGATGAGCGTGACCTCGCGGGTGCCCAGGGCGGCCAGCTCGCGCACGACCTGCAGCGCCTCCTCGGTCGACAGCTCGTCGGGGCGCGCGCGGCCGGCGCGCGAGCCGCAGTGGCTGCACTTGAGGTTGCAGGCCAGCGTGAGCTCCCACACCACGTGCACCGGCACGTGGCCGCGCACGTCGGCCTCGGAGACGTACCGGTCCGGGGGCGGATGCACCGTCACCGCCCCCTCAGACGCTGCGGAGCGCGCTCTCCAGCTCCGCCAGCGCCGCGGTCACGTCGCCGCTGGACGCATGGCCGGGGTTGGAGGACAGCCAGGCCCGCGCGCTTTCCGCCTGCTGGCGCATCTGCACCGTGTCGCCGCTGGCGATGGCCTGGCGGATGGGCGTGCCGTACGGGACCATCGGGCCGCAGATGGGGCCCAGGATGGGGTCCAGGATCGGGGGGCAGGTGCCGTCGGACATGTGAATCCTCCAGGGAAAGATGACAGGAATTCTCCGCCGCCGTGCACCGGAGGCGGGGTGGGGAGAGGCGCCCGGAGCGACCGCAAATCCGGCGCCAAATGAATCCCGAGCCGGAGTCTTGCGTGCGAGCTTAAAAAGACTGGCGGCGGCTGCAAAATCG
>DATAAG010000318.1:0-4820 GCA_036260235.1 Longimicrobium sp. | reverse complement strand
GGGAGGCGCTTCACGTAACCTTGGTCTGCACGGCACTTTCGCGCCGACCGAAGGATCTTGCCGGCAGAACCGAGAGACTGGCTTTCTACTCCGGGGCTAGCGTCCAGATGACCGAGAGTAGATCCTTCGGTCGCGGGCAAGCGATCATCCGGCCGCGGTTTCCGTGTGGCGCTCCCTCAGGAAGACAACGCTTCTTTCTGGCGGCTTAGCAACCAACCCTCTGAGAGGTGGTGCCAGCCGCGCCGGATCTGTCATCCTGAGGCTGAGGGAGGCGCCTCGCGCAACCTTCAGTCTGCACGGCATCCTGGCGCCGACCGAAGGATCTCGTCGGCGGAACCGAGGGGCTGGTCCGGCGCGCCGTGGCCATCACGAGCTACGGGAGAGCAGATCCTTCGGTCGCGCGCAAGCGGTGGATCCGGACGCAATTTCCGCGTGGCGCTCCCTCAGGAAATCAAACGTTCTCTGGTCGGCGAGACCGAGTTGAAACACCTTCCACGTGTCGAGCCTGGCAACACCCCCTGAAGGACGCGGACTGCGGATCCTGATCACCAACCGGGTCCTCGCCAACCGCACCGGCACCGAGCTCTACGTCCGCGACCTGGCGCTCGGCCTGCTGCGGCGCGGCCACCACCCCGTCGCCTACAGCCCGCTCCTGGGCAAGGTGGCGGACGAGCTGCGCGCGGCCACCGTTCCCGTGGTGGACGACCTCGCCGCCGTGGGCGCCGCGCCGGACGTGATCCACGGCCACCACGGGCTGGAGACGCTGGCGGCGCTCCTGGCCTTTCCCGGCGCTCCCGCCGTCGCGTTCTGCCACAGCTGGTCGGGGTGGCCGGACGCCCCCGTCCGCTTTCCCCGCATCCTTCGCTACGTGGCGGTGGACCACACCTGCCGCGACCGCCTGACCTCGCGGCACGGCATCTCCCCGGAGCTGGTGCACGTGGTCCTGAACTTCGTGGACCTGCAGCGCTTTCCTCCCCGGCCGCCGCTGCCGGAGCGCCCCCGCCGCGCGCTGGTGTTCAGCAACGCCGCGGGGGGCAGGGGATCGCAGCTGGACGCGGTGCGCCAGGCGTGCGAAGCCGCGGGGATCCGGCTGGACGTGGCGGGCTTTCGCTCCGGCAACCCGCTGGCGCGGCCGGAGGAGGTGCTGGGCGGCTACGACCTGGTGTTCGCCAAGGCGCGCGCCGCGCTGGAGGCGATGGCCGTGGGCGCCGCCGTCATCCTCTGCGACGCGTCCGGCGCCGGGCCCATGGTCACCACCTCCAACCTGGACCGCCTGCGCCCGCTGAACTTCGGCATCCGCACCCTGGTGGAGCCCGCGACGGCGGAGGTGCTGGCCCGCGAGATCGCGCGGTACGACGCGGCGGACGCGGCGGCGGTCTCGCGCCGCATCCGCGAGAGCGCTGGCGCCGGCGCGGCGGTGGACGACCTGCTGGGGGTGTACGAGGAGGTGATCGCCGAGCACCGGGCCCGGCCGGCGGATCCCGCGGCCGACGAGCGCGCGGCCGCCGTCTACCTGCAGTGGCTGGCGCCGCGGCTGCACCAGCGCGACCTGCTGAAGCTGGCCTTCGCGCAGCTGCTGCGCCTTCCCGGCGTGGGCGCGCTGGCGCGGGCCCGCGCCCGGCGCCAGGACCGCGCGCACTGGCTTCCGCAGCTCCTCGCCTCCCTGGAGCAGGAGTGAGCGCCGCGCCCGCGGGGGTGCAGCCCCGCGCCGCCGCGGAGCGCCCCGCGCTCCCCGGCGACGCACAGGCGCTCCTGGCGGCGCTGGCCCGCCGTGCCTGGTCGGGAGGCGGCTGGGCGCTGCTGACGCTGGGACTGGGGCTGGGCGCGGGGATCGCCCGCACGCTCGTCGTGGCGCGGCTGCTGGGCGCGCACGAGCTGGGGGTGATGGGGATCGCGCTGCTGGCGCTGGGCACGGTGGAGGCGCTGACGGCCACCGGCGTGGACACCGCGCTGGTCAGCCACCCCGGCGACCCGCGCGACGACCTGGACGCCGCCTTCACCCTGCAGCTCATCCGGGGCCTGCTGGTCTGCGCGCTCCTCTGGGCCGCGGCGCCGCTGGTGGCCGCCTTCTTCGCCACGCCGGAGGCGGTGCCCGTGATCCGCGCGGTGAGCGTGGTGGCGCTGCTGCGCGGCCTGGCCAACCCCGGCGTGGCGCTGCTGGTGAAGCGGATGGAGTTCGGCCGGCTGTTCTGGTGGAGCGTGCCGGAGGTGGCGGTGGGGTTCGCGCTGGCGGTGGGGGTGGCGCTGGCGCGGCGGGACGTGTGGGCGCTGGCGGCGGCGGCGGTGGGGGCGCAGGCGGTGGCCACCGCGGCCTCGTACGCCATGCTGCCGAGGCGCCCGCGGCTGAGCCTTCGCAGGGAGGCGGTGCGGCGGCTGGTGCGCTTCGGCAGGTGGGTGGGCGGGTCGCGCGCGCTGATGTTCCTCAGCCTGAACCTGGACAACGCCGTCGTGGGCCGGCTGCTGGGCACCGGCGCGCTGGGCGTCTACCAGCTGGCCTTCCGCATCGGCGAGCTGGGCGTGGCCACCTTCACCCGCGCGATGGTGCAGGTGGCGCTTCCCGCGCTCAGCCAGCTGCAGGGCGACCTGGCGGGGATGCGGCGCGCCTTCGGGGCGATGCTGCGGCTGGCGGTGGCGGCCAACTGCGCCTTCGCGGCGGCCCTGCTGCTGTTCGCGCACCCGCTGGTGGGGCGGCTGCTGGGGCCGGAGTGGCTCCCCGCCGTCCCCGTGCTGCGTATCCTTGCCGTGGCGATGGTGTTCCGCGCCGTGGTCGTGCTCGCCAGCGAGCTCTTCCACGCGCTGCGCCGGCCGCATCTCACCTTCCAGGTGAACGCCGTGCGGCTGGCGGTGATGCTCGCCTCCATCGTTCCGCTCACGTACGGCTACGGGATGTCGGGCGCGGCCTTCTCCGTGCTCCTGGGCGGGCTGATCGCCACCCTCCTCTGCCTGCGCCACGCCCGCGCCTCCCTCGCCGCCGCAGGCTCGTAGGCACGTCCCGAACAGCACTCACGCAGAGCAGCGGAGAGGCAGAGCAGCGGAGAACGGCGTTTCCCCGCTGCTCTGCTGCTCCGGGCGGCAGGGCGGCGGGGGCGCTTCTCCGGAGAAGCGCTTCGTCGGATGGACCCGCGGAAACGAGCATTTGAAGACACGGCTGCGAAGGGACGCACCGGCTTCAGCCGCGTAACGTTTGCTCTCTTTACGCGCCCTAACTTGTGCAATCGAGATTTTATGTTTAGGCTTGATACGTGCGCACATACTCTGGCAGTCGGTGCAGAGCCGGTCCCTCTCGCACCCCTGCAATCACAGCATTGCTCGCCCGAAGGCCTGCGGCAGCGAGCAACGCGCTGACTGCTCGATCAGAGGAACTCCCGTGAAGCGATTCAACCGTTCCCGCGCGACCTCGCACGCCGCGCTCCTGCTGCTGGCCGGCTCGCTGGCCGCTTGCGCCGACACCTCCACCGCACCCGGCGCCGATGACACGCTGGCGCGGCAGGTGGCCGCGCTGGGCTTTCGCGCCGACATGGTTGAGGACCATGGCGACTTCGTGCTCGTGGAGGGCGACATCTATCTCTCCAAGGCACAGCTCCGCTCGGTGCCTCTGGTGAACTCGGATGACCCGTTGCGCCCGAGCTTCCAGTACACGACCAACAACCTCGTCTCGAATTCCAAGATCTACCAGATCGTGGTGGACCTCTCCGGGCTGAATTCGCAGCCTGGCTGGCAGAACGCGGCGCGCGACGCCATCGCCCACTGGAGCGGGATCACCAGTAGCCACGTGGAGATGGTGGAAGGTTCGCCCGCGGACATCACCGTGGGTACCACCTGCACGTCGTGGAACGTGGCCGCGTACGCGTCGTTCCCGTCGGGCGGCAACCCCGGCAGCACCATCTACGTCAACACCTGCTTCGGCTACTCCACCACGCATGCCCAGAAGGTGCACAACATGGTGCACGAGCTGGGGCACACCATCGGCTTCCGCCACAGCAACTACGTTCAGATGGGCGAGAGTGCCGGCGTGGAAGGCGCCAACCACATCTGGGGTACCCCCACCAGCGGCAACGCCACGGGATCGGTGATGAACGGCGGCACGGCGCTCAACTTCTGGGCCGGCTTCGCCACGTCGGACCTTACTGCGGTCCGCAGCATCTACCCGCTCCCCGCACCAGATGTCACAGCGTCCCCGAGCGGCACGGGCACGGTGCTGCTGACGTGGGATCCAATTCCCGGCGCCTCGTACTATCAGGTCCGCCGGTATGAGACATTCCGCCAGCAAAACGGATACGAGAACTGGTCCTACGAGAGCACGAACATCTCCGCGTGGGTCGACCTCTACGGTATCTCGTACGATACCGGTGGGACGTGGACCGGGGTATCCGACTGCTACTACAACAGCGGCTACACGGACTACGACAACTACTACAACTATGAAGTTCGCGGCGTCTTCCCGAACGGGACGAGCCAGTCGGGGTGGGCGGGCGCCAACGACGTGACCTGCTGAGTCGACGCGATCCGCCGAATGGCAAAGGGCCGCCTCCCCGCGAGGAGCCAGCCCTTTTGTCATCCTCACATCCAGTGTGAGAGATGGTTCGATCTAAGCGGAAGTTCCGCATGAAGAAGGGCGGATTACTGCTTGTGGTGCTTTGAGTTAAGCGAAAAACGCGGGTTCCGGCTACTGGGTACAGGCTAGCGCCAGGGCACCTCCAGCAGCTGGAAGGCGCGCTCCTGCAGCGGCGTCAGGGAAGCAAGCTGATTGAAAGCGTGGTCGCCGACACGGATGCGGGATCGCGTGGCGGTGGCGAGCTCGGCCAGGAGGGTGTGGAAGC
>DATAAG010000317.1:0-3050 GCA_036260235.1 Longimicrobium sp. | reverse complement strand
CTGCCCCGGCCTGCCGCGCCCGCGCAATCCGCCGGGACGAACTGCACCGGGTGAAGCCGCCGCCGCTCACCGGGCACGGCCACGTCGTCCGAGAGCTCGCGCTCGCCCATCCACCGGTCGCCCTCCGGCCGGAGCGTGATGCTTTCGCGCCCTCTCTTTCGCCTCTGCGCCCTCCGTGTCGAACTGCAGTAAAGCCCGGATGACGTACCTACCCCGCCGTGTCGCGCGGCGGCCGCGGCCGGGGCGAATCCGCGGCGGGTCCGCGGCGGCGGACGGGGGTGCCGGCCTTGCGGGTGATGCCCACCACGTTGTCGTCCAGCTCGCGGTCGATCAGCTTGTGCAGCGGGTCGATCCCCGCTTCGCGCGGCCATTCGTCCACCACGATGCGGAAGGTGCGCTGCCGCCCGTCGTAGCGGAACTTGCGCAGCCAGATCGGCTCCTCGCCTTCACCGAACACCCCGATCTCCACCAGGTCGTCCATCGGCACCGGCGTCTCGTCGCCCAGCGGGCCCGCGCGCACCTTGCGTCCCGTCACCGTCACGTCCACCTGGTAGCGCCCGTCCCCCAGCTCCGTCCCCTCCGCCCGCGTGGCGCGCAGGTCCCACAGCGTCACCGTCTCGAACAGGTCCTCAATCACGTACCGCAGCGAGTCCGGCGTGGCCGCGCGCAGGTGGCGCAGCAGGTCCTGCGAGGTGGGGTACCGCCCGCGCATCCCCCGCGCCTCGTCCAGGAACGCCCGCAGCGCGCCGTTCACCCGCTCCTCGCCCACGTAGTCGCGCAGCGCGTACATCGCCAGCGCGCCCTTGTTGTAGTGGATGTACTGCTGGTACTCGACGAGCGCGAGCGGCATCTCCGCCCGGCGCTCCGTCGTGCGCCCCTGCAGGTAGCCGTCCAGCTCGTGCCGCAGGAACCGGCCGATCTGCCCGCGCCCGTACTCCTTCTCCATCACCATCAGCGCGCCGTACTCCGCCAGCGTCTCGCTCAGCATGGCGCCCCCCTGCACGTCCGCCGGCACCAGCTGGTGCCCCCACCACTGGTGCGCCACCTCGTGGGCGGTCACGAAGAACGGGTAGTCGATGTCGTCCGCCCGCACATCCGCGATGAAGCCGATCCCCTCGCTGTAGGGGATGGTCCCGGCGAACGACTGGGCGAAGTCGCCGTAGCGGGGAAACTCCACGATGCGCACCTGCCGGTGCTGGTACGGGCCGAACCAGCGCGTGTAGTAGTCCAGCGACTCCTTCACCGCGCGGATCATCCGGTCCACGTTGTACTCGTGCCCCGGGTGGTAGAACACCTCGATCTCCACGTCCTTCCAGCGGTCCCGCTTCACCCGGTAGCGGGCGCTCAGGAAGGAGTAGAAGTTCAGCATCGGCACGTCCATGGCGTAGCGGAAGTACCGCCGGTCCCCCCGCCGCCACGTCCGCTCCAGCCGCCCGGGCGCCAGCGCCGTCTGGTCCGCCGAGGTGCCGACCGTCGCGGTGAAGCGGATCCAGTCCGCGTCGCGCGAGACGAAGTTGCGGGCCCGCCCCGCCGGGTCGCCGATCGGCGCGGCGCGGGGGCGCGGGGGCAGCCCGTGCCGCTCGCGCGCGCCCTCGTCGTCCAGCTCGCCCTGCGGGTTGTAGCCGATCCCCGGCAGGTAGTGGCTGTCGAAGAAGGTGCCGTTCTCCACCACGGGAAAGAACGACGGCTCGTCCTCGAAGCCGCGCGTCTCGTGCGCCACGTCGAAGCGCAGCTCCGCCGAATCCCCCGGCGCCAGCGGGCGGTCCAGGCGAAAGGCGTAGTAGCCCTTCTCCCGGTCCGCGATGATGCGCCGGAAGGGGCGGTCGAAGTCCATCCGCCGGATGCGCAGGGTGTTCAGCAGGTCCACGTGCACGTCGCGGATCGGCCCCGCCGTCCGGTTCACCAGCCGGTACGCGCCGCGGATGCGCAGGTCGCGCTCTTCCGGGTAGATGTCCACGTCCAGCGTGACCGCGGTGATCCTGGGCTGCGGGAGCGGCTGGTAGCGCTTGTACAGCTTCTCGTACGCGACGGTGATGCGCTCCTCCTCGTCCGCCATCCGCCACTCGTTCAGCCGCACCGTGTTGTGCAGGATGAACCCGCCCGTTCCCGCGACCAGCGCCAGCGCCGCCAGCGTGGCCGCCAGCGCGGGGCGGCGAAAGCGCATCCGCGCCAGCCGCGTGCGCCACCGCCCGCCCGTCTCCATCCCCCGCACCCAGAACAGGTTGCTCAGCACGGCGAGCAGGATGGCCACGCCCGCCCAGAAGAGCATGTACCACCCCCACGGCTCCAGCGTGTGGCCGTAGCCGTTCATGTCGCTGTAGAAGGTCTCCGGCGTGAACGAGTAGTGGAACAGGTTGTGGGGGAGGACGGTCGCGTGCAGCCACGGTGCGCACACGTAGAAGACGACCGCCAGCAGGTGGCCCACGTACTTGTGGTTCACCAGCGACTGGATCGTCATGACGAGGACGACCAGGAGGGCGAAGTTCGGCAGCGCCAGGCCGAAGAGCTCGCGCAGGTACAGCCCGGGCTCGAAGCGGAAGTAGCCGTTCGCCGCCTGCACCAGCATCCCCGTGAGCATCGCCACGGCGAGGAGGACGGCGCCCATCGCGATGAGCGCCAGCGTCTTGGCGAAGAAGGGGATCCACGTGGGCACCGGGAGCGCGTCGTGGATCTGCGCGGCGCCCGTCTCCCGCTCCTCCCACACCAGCTCGCCGGCGTAGATGGTGATGATGACGATCAGGAAGAGCCCGAACGAGCCCTGCAGCAGCTCCAGCACCTGGTAGGTGACGGGATACGTCTCCGTCCCGTAGATGCTCCCCAGCTCCGTGGCGAAGATCAGCATGAACGCCACGCACAGCCCCGCCAGGATCCAGAACCACACGCCACGGACGATGCGCCGCGTCCCGTCGCGGGTCATCGACGCCAGCTGCGCCAGCCGCGCCCGGGCGTCGAAGTGGAGGCGCGGCGTCGGCAGCGTGAGCCGCGCCGCCAGCGACGGCGCCTCCTCGCCCGCGCCCTTCGGCGCGCGTGGGGCGGCCTCCGTGGCGAAC
>DATAAG010000316.1:0-4427 GCA_036260235.1 Longimicrobium sp. | reverse complement strand
CATCACTCCATCACTCCATCACTCCATCACTCCATCACTCCATCACTCCATCACTCCATCACTCCATCACTCCATCACTCCATCACCATCCGCCGGCTGCACCGCGAACCCCCGCCGCTCCATCACCCCCCAGCTCTTGCTGCCGCGCAGGTACTTCCAGATCCCCTTCAATCGCCAGATCACCGTCAGCTGCCGGTAGCCCAGGTTCTCCACGAACGCCCACAGCACCAGCAGCAGCCGGTCGCGAAAGCTGTCGTAGCGGTGGAACGACGCCTCTTCCATCACCAGCGTCATCACCGTGAGAACCGAGCCCAGGGCGTACGCCGTCAGGAAGAAGAGGATGGCGAAGGGGACGTCGATGGCGCCGATCAGCAGTCCCAGCAGCAGCCCCAGCAGCCCCACCATCTCCACCACCGGCGCCAGCAGCTCCACGAAGACGAAGTAGGGGAAGACCACCAGCCCCATGGCCCCGTAGCGCCGGTTGAACATCACCCGGCGGTGGCGCCAGAGCACGTCGGCCAGGCCGCGGTGCCAGCGGTCGCGCTGGCGGCCCAGCACGCGCGTGGTCTCCGGCGCCTCCGTCCACGCCACCGGGTCCGGGACGAAGGCGATGGCGTGCGGCCCCTTCTGCTCGTAGCCGATGCGCCGCAGCCGCAGCGCCAGCTCCATGTCCTCGCCCACGGTGGCGTGCTCGTAGCCGCCCGCGGCGATCATCGAGGCGCGGCGGAAGAGGCCGAAGGCGCCGGAGATGATCAGGTTGCCGCCCAGCCGGTTCCACCCCAGCCGGCCGAAGAGGAAGGCGCGCAGGTACTCCACCACCTGGCACCCCGGCAGCAGCCTGCGCGGCGCCCGCGCCACGACCACCCGCCCGCCCTCCACCACCGACCCATTGGCGATGCGGATCGTCCCCCCCGCGGCGACGACGTCCGCGCGCTCCAGGAAGGGCCGCACCATCCGCTGCAGCGAGTCCGGCTCGATGAGCGTGTCCGCGTCGATGGCGCACACCAGCTCGCCGGTGGCGAAGTTGAGGCCGGCGTTCAGCGCGTCCGCCTTTCCCCCGTTCACCTTGTCGATGACCACCAGGTTGGGGTACAGGCGCGACCGGTAGAGCCCCACCACCTCCTTCGACGGGATGCGCTTCTGGTAGATGGGATGGATGGGGGAAAGGTCGAAGGTCTCCACCAGCACCCGCATGGTGTCGTCCTTCGACCCGTCGTTGACGACCACCACCTCGAGGTTGGGATAGTACAGGGCCAGCAGCGCCCGCACGCTCTGCCCGATGGTGGCCGCCTCGTTGTACGCCGGCGCCAGCATGCTGATGCTGGGCACCACGCGCGAGCCCATCAGCCGCCAGCGGGCGCGGCCGCGCGCCAGCATCACGTACTCGCGCATCTCGATGCCGGCGCTGAAGAGCAGCAGGGCGTACCAGCCGTTGACGAGCAGGAAGTAGACGAGGATCGCCCACTCCAGCCGCACCAGGACGAGAGACGCGATCTGCGCCGCCGTCACGTCCAGCGCTCCCGCTCGGCCGACGAGCCCGGCAGGTCCAGCACCTGCCGCGAGATGTCCGCCGCGAAGGGGTCCTCGTCGGAGAGCCCCTTGCGCAGGTAGAGGAGCCCGGGGCTTCCCAGGCTGCGCAGCGCCAGCGCGCTCTGGCTGCGCACGATCCAGGCGGGGTCGCGCAGCAGCGGCGCGATGACGGGCGCCGAGGGCCAGTGCCCCAGCCGCCCCAGCGCGGCGGCGGCGGCCGCGCGCACCTCCGCGTCCTCGTCATGGACGAGCATCTGCAGCACCCCCACCGCCTCCTCGCTCCCCACGGCGCCGGCCAGCGCGGCGGCGCGGGCGCGCACGTGCGGCAGCGGGTCGCGGCACAGCCGCAGCGCCGCGGGGGCAAAGCGCACGTCGGGAACGCCGGCGGCCACGTCCAGCGCCGGCTCCGCGTTCCTTCCCGAGTGCTTCTCCAGGTAGCGCGCCAGGGGAGGGATGACGTCGGCGCCCACCCGCAGCAGCGAGTCGCGCACCACGAAGCTGCCGTAGCGGTCGGTGCGCGGCAGCAGCTGCACCAGCCGGTCGACGAGCTCCGGCGTGGGGTGCGACCCCGCCCACTCCACCGCCTCTGCGCGGACGGCCGGGTGCGGATCGTCCAGCAGCGCGGGGACGAGGGAGGCGCCGCCGCCCACCGCCGCCAGCAGCCGCACGCCGTGCAGCCGGTCGCGCCAGTCCTTCGCCGCCGCCATCCGCTCCGCCACCGGCACCAGGCCGATCTGCTCCGCCAGCCGGGCCAGGTGCTCGCGGCTCTGCCCGGCGATGCTGGGGACGATCTCCGTGAACAGCCGCACCTGCATTCGCACGGGAAGCCCGCGCAGCAGCTGCTCGTCCGCCTTCGACACCCGTCCCGTGCGCACCACCTCCAGCAGCGCGCGGCGCCCCTTCTCCACCGGCACGCGCCAGCGGCCCTCGCGCCGGTACGCCACCGCCGCGTGCCCGAACAGGATCAGCAGCGAAAGGAAGAGGATGACCGCCTCGGCGATCAGCGCGGACTCCACCAGGAAGCGCGGCGTCATGCGCGGGCCGCCTTTGCCTGGTGGGCCTCACACGGCGTCAGCGGAGTCAACAGAGTTGGTTCTACCCCGACGCGCAGCGGTGTCGTGTACACGATCGATCTCGCCGAAGTGGTAGAACGAACTCTGCTGACTCCGCTGACTCCGTGTGAGGCAAGGCAGTTCATCGTCATCCGCGGAGCGCACGGCGGATGCGCTGCAGGAGGACGGGGACGCTGAACGGCTTAGAGACGTGGTCGAAGGCGCCCATCTCCAGCGCCCGCACCACCTCCGCCTCGTGCGTGCGCACCGTGAGCATGATCACCCGGGTGCGCTCCAGCAGCCGCTCCCGCGCCAGCAGCCGCAGCACCCCCAGCCCGTCCAGCCCGGGCAGGTCCACGTCCAGCAGCACCACCCGCGCGCGCAGCTCCGGCGCCGGGCCGGTCAGGAGCCTCGCCGCCCTGTCGCCGCTGCTCACCCACTCGTTGCGCAGCCCGCGCGTCTCCATCGCGTGCTGCAGCAGCCGCGCGATGGCGGGGTCGTCCTCTACCACCAGCACGTCCACCGCGCGCGGCCCCTCGCCCTGCTCCGGCGTCCACCCGGCGGGGAGCACGCGGTCGCGTCCCGCCTGCTTGGCGGCGTACATGGCCGCGTCCGCCGCGCGGTAGAGCGACTGCAGGTCGCGCCCGTGCGTGCCGAACTCCGCCACCCCCGCGCTGAAGGTCACCCCGAACGGCTCCGCCCCCGGCGGGGTGAAGCGCTCCTCGCGCAGCACCTCCAGCGCCTCGGCCAGGCGCTGCACCCCGTCCGCCGCGTCCATGCCGTACATCCCCACCACGAACTCCTCCCCGCCCCAGCGGGCCACGACGTCCGCCGCCCGGAAGCGCTTCTGGAGGAGCCGCGCCACCCGCACCAGCACCTCGTCGCCCACGGCGTGGCCGCAGCGGTCGTTGACGCCCTTGAAGCAGTCCAGGTCCACCACCGCCAGGGCGAACGGCTCCCCCTGCCCCTCCGCCAGGTGAAGGAAGCGGTCCAGCACCTCCTCCGAGCCGCGGCGGTTGGGAACGCCCGTCAGGGGGTCCGTCTCCGCCTGCGCCCGCTGCAGGCGCACCCGATCCAGCCGGTTCTGGATGCGCGCCCCCAGCTCCGGCCCCACGAACGGCTTCCCCACGAAGTCGTCGGCCCCCGCGGCGAACACCTCCTGCACCGTTGTGGGGTCCGTGCGCGAGGTGAGGAAGACGACGGGCACGCTCTTCCAGCGCGGGTCGTTGCGCAGCACGCGGCACAGCTCCAGCCCGTTCACCCGGGGCATGTCCACGTCCAGCAGCACCGCGTCCGGCTGCGACGCCTCCAGCGCCTCCCACAGCCGCTCCGGCTCCGCCAGCGTGTCCACCCGCACCCCGTGCGGCTCCAGGACGAAGCGCACCGCCTCCAGGATCGCCGGGTCGTCGTCCACGGCCAGCACCGCGGCCTGGCGCCCGTCGCGGGGGCGCAGCAGCGGCTCCACCGCGTCCAGGGCGCGCCCCGGCGGCAGCGGCTTGCGCAGAAAGCCCAGGCCACCCAGCCGCGCCACCTCCACGCGGTCGGTGAAGTCGTCGCTGCGGGTGAGCACCACGGTGGGGACGGGGGGAAAGCGGTCGCCGAGCGTCCGCAGCAGCTCCATCCCCCCCGCCACCGCGATGTCCAGCAGCGCCGCGTCGGGCCGCGTGCGCCCCAGCTCCTCGCGCGCCTCTCCGTCGCAGTGCGTCACCACCGCGCGCATCCCCCGCGCGGAGGCCTCCATCGCCAGCCGCTCCGCCGTCTCGCGGTCGCCGTCCACGATCAGCAGCACCGGCGCGTCCGCCTCCGGGCGCGGCACCGCGGCTCCCGTTCGCGGCGCGGTCGCCG
>DATAAG010000315.1:0-5243 GCA_036260235.1 Longimicrobium sp. | reverse complement strand
TGGCCGGGAGAGGCGTTTCGTCCCACGGTCGGCAGTCCGCAGCCGTGCACCACCGGCCGGCCGTGGGACGAAACGCCTCTCCCGGCCACGTCCACCGCATCCCCGTCACCTCGATCTGCTCCATCCGGGCGCGCCGGGTCGCCAGGTCCAGCTCGGGCCGGCCACCCTGCGAGCTCCAGTGGATCGGCTGCTCCACCCATGCACGCACGGGACGGCCGTTCACCTCCGCCGGCCTGAAGCGAAGGACGGCGAGGGCGCTCAGGGTCGGCTCGGCGAAGGCGCGGTGGGTGGTGTGCACGATGCTGGCATTGCTCGTGGTTCCATCCACCTCGATCCGGAAGCGGACGATCACGATGCCGTCGGTGCCCCTGTCGCGCAGCAGCGGAGGATACGACCGCGCCAGGGCGCGCCCGAACTCGCCGGCGTTGATCACCCGCGGCAGCTCCTCGACGGCGCTGAGCTCGTACCCGTCCGCCGTGTCGGCGGCGGCCAGCGCGCCGGGGTCCGACCACTCGACGGGCACCTCCATCCACACCCATACGGGCTCGCCGCCCCGTCGCGCCGGCTGAAAGCGCAGCCGCAGCACCGCCTGCACCGTCGCCTCGTCGAAGCGCGGATCGCTGGACTGCAGCACGTGTGCGTACTGCGGCTCGCCGTCGGGATTCACCGCGAACCGCGCCACCACGGTCGCGCTGGCGCCGGTCGCGCGCAGCGGGTGCGGGTACAGCCGCCGCAGGGCCGCGGTGAAGTCGCGCAGGTCGTTCGGGAGGGGACGGGTGTCCGCCTCATCCACCGGATAGACGTGGATGGAGTCCGGGACGACGACGGCGTCCGCGGCGGCTACCCGCGCAGGCGCCTCCGCGCGCCAGGTGATCGGCTGCTCCACCCGCACCGCCACCGGCTGGCCGGCTACCTGCGCGGGGCTAAAGCGCAGCAGCGACACGGCCTGGACGCTCGGCCCGCTGAAGCTGCTGTCGGGCGTGCTCACCACGCGCACCTCTCCCGGCTCCCCGTCGGTGCCGATCACGAAGGCGACCTGCACCGTCCCGCCCATGCCTGCGTCGCGCAGGTGCGGCGGGTAGGCCTGCGCGAGTGCCGCGGTGAACTCCGCCGCGTTCTGGGGCCGCGGCAGCACCTCCACCTCGTGCAGTTCGTAGACGCGGCCGGTGCTCGACGCCACCTGCTGCGCGCCGGCCGGGGCGGCGGCCACCAGGGCCAGGAGGATGAGGAAGGATCGCATGGTCGGGATACTCGATCACGGGTGACCGGCGATGCGACGGGGCGGAACCCGCCGGGGGCGTGCGGCGCGGGACTACGGAAGCGGCTACGGCAAAGTGTCAGCGAGCGATGCGCACCTGACGGGACAGAAAGTAACCCCCGTGGGATACGGATACAAGAAGAACGCCGCGGGGCCGGAGCCCCGCGGCATTCGTCACTGCAGGCGGCAGCAGACTCCGATGCCCTATGCCCCGGTCAGGGGCGGTGGAGGAAGAACGGGCCGCGCGGCGGTGCGGGTCAGCACGGCCGGCCTCCGGCACACGGGGCAGGCTCACCCACTCGCGGGCGCAGGAGGTCCGACGGCCGCTCCCGCTGCCGCGATCCCGCCTCGCTCCCCTGCGTCTGCGCAGGCAGGCCTCCGGGCCCTTGCACCGTCCAGTGGATCGGCTGCTCCACCCAGACGGCGACAGGCCGGCCGTCGAGCCTGGCGGGTGTAAAGCGGAGCTCCTGCACCGCCCGCAGCGTGGGCTGGATGAAGGCGGCGTTCGTCACCCGCGTCACGGTGGGGTGGCTGATGGTGCCATCCGCCCCGACGCGGAAGCGCACCTGCACGATTCCCTCACTTCCCGCGTTGCGAAGCGCCGGCGGATATTCGCGCGCCAGCGCCCGGGCGAACACGCTGCGGTTGCTGACCCGAGGGAGCACGTCCACCGCGCTCAGCTCGTATGTGGTGTCGACGGGCGGGCCCGGCGCATCCGCCGCCTGGACGACTGCGGGCGCCGCTTCCGCCCGCCAGGTGATCGGCTGCTCCACCCGCACCGCGACGGGCTGCCCGCCCACCTGCGCCGGGGTGAAGCGCAGCAGCGACACCGCCTGCACGCTCGGCGCGCTGAAGCTGCTGTCCGGCGTGCTCACCACGCGCACCTCGCCCGGCGTGCCGTCCGCGCCGACCACGAAGGCCACCTGCACCGTTCCGCCCACGCCCGCTTCGCGCAGGTGCGGCGGATAGGCCTGCGCCAGCGCGGCGGTGAACTCCGCCGCGTTCTGCGGGCGGGGCAGCACCTCCACCTCGTGCAGCTCGTACACGCGGGCGGTGCTGGCGGCGACCTGCTGCGCGCCCGCCGGGGCGGCGGCCACCACGGCCAGGAGGATGAGGAAGGATCGCATGTCCGGGATGTTCGATCACGGAGAGGGCGGGCGTGGCGGGCCGGGGCCCGCCGGGAAACGTGCGACGCGGGACTACGAAAGCGGCTACGGAGAAGTGTCAGAACAGGATATGCTCATGGCAACTCCTGACGCGACAATATTACGGACCGGTGAGAGAGGACACAAGAATGGGCGCGGAGCCGAAGCCCCGCGCCCTCCTCCGCTCCGCGGCCACCCGCCGGCGGCGGGCCATCAGGGTGGAACAGGCAGGGTGAGCCGCACGGTGTACGCGTTCGGCGGGTGGGCGGTGCGAACCATGGTCACCGGCACCACCACGCTGTCCACGGGCACCGACGCCCCGGACGGCACGAGCGCGCGCCCGAACGCGACGAGCACCACCTGCACGCGTGCCGTGTCCGCCGGCGTGACGAACGAGGCCTGCGCGGGAACGGAGAAGCGCCCGTCCCCCCCGCTGACCGCGCGGTTGCGGGGCATGGACCCGGGCGTTGCGTCCATCATCCGGTCCGTCACCACCTCCACCCCCTGCAGCGGCTGCCCGCTGGCGCCCACCACCGTGCCCTGGATCAGCGCGTGGTACTCCACGCCGAACTCGCGGCCGGTGGTGCCCGCGGACCCCGGCTCGCGCGGGCGCTCTCCGCCCGCCACGCCGGGCGCGGGCTGACGGCTCCCCGGCGTGCATGCGGCGGCCAGCGCCAGCGCCAGCCATGCCGATCGTCTCCCCATCGTTCACTCCCCTCGGGCCGTGAGGGGGGGAAGGGCACCGCGCCCTTCGCCCCTTGTCGAGCGCGGACGTCAGCTGACGCCGTAGAAGTTGCGCTTCCACATCCGCCGCACCGCGTCCGTGCTGTACCCGGTGGGCGGCGTGACGTTTCGGGTCACGCCGCTGGCGGACCACCAGGTGTTCCACCCCAGCCGACTGGCCTCCGCCGCCGCGGTGGTGTTTCCCTCGAGGCAGTAGACCACCTCGTCCAGCCCCAGCAGCTGCGTATAGCTGGTGGACGGGCCAGAGGTGACGCAGTTGCGCAGCACGTTGGCCAAGAAGCTGGCCGGGTAGGCCACGCCGTCCCCCCAGGAGTCGTCGCTTCCCGTCTCGTTGTAGTAGCCGTCCGGCGCGGTGGAGGCGTCCACGAAGTCATAGAAGAAGCCCGCCACCGCGCCCTCCACCTGCATGCCGTCCTTCCCCGAGTACCAGCTCTGGTTCTCCACGTAGTAGTCGCTGTAGCCGTAGCTGCCGTTCAGCGAGTCCCCGGCCACCCACGCCGCGAAGAAGGTGGCGAAGCCCTCCACGAAGGCGCACGACTTGGTGTACTGCTGGTTCATCACGTGCTCGCCGGTGGGGTTGCAGTAGTAGTCCGCCGGCGCCTCGATGGCCCGCCACTGGAAGGAGTGCCCGTACTCGTGCACCGTCACGAAGGTGCCGTCCTGCTTGAAGACGCGCTTGAAGTTGGTGCGGATGGTGTCGTGCGTCTGGTTGTAGTGGATGGGGAACGTCGAGTCCGTGGGGTGCACGATCACCGGCACCCGCGTGCGCGAGGTCCCGAAGCGCGAGTTGGCGACGGGGATGTACCGATTCAGCAGCACGTGCACGTGCGCGGCGTAGTAGTTCTCGGCGTACAGCACGGGCGCCGTGCCGTCCCCCTCGTTGAAGTAGTAGATGCCGGCGATGGCGCGGCCGGGGCCCACCACGTCGGCGCTGCTGGTGCGCAGGTGGATGCTGGCGTCGAAGTAGGTGCTGTTGCAGCTGAACGAGAAGGTGCCGTCGCTGGCCGTGCGCGGGGCGAGCGTGCCCACCGTGGCCCCGTTGATGTCCAGGCACTTGACCGCCACCTCGGCGTTGGGAACGGGGCGGTACGATCGCGAATCCTCGTTGTAGTACAGGAACCGGCCTCCCGTGACGCCCACGGCGCGCGAGGGCGGCACCGACTGCACGCTGGCCGCCGCCGGAACGGCGGAGCCGCGGCGCCCCGCCAGGAACGGGCCGAAGCCGCCGAAGCGCGGCACCCGCCCCGCGGGGATGGCCGCCGGATCGAAGCCGTCCGTCATCCGCCCGCCGTTCTCGTCCACCAGCAGGTACAGCACCTGGGAGCTTCCCTCGATGAGCGCCGTGTCGCCCACCGTGAACTGCGGCGCGCCCTGCCCCGGGGTGCTGCTGGTCTGCGCCACCACGCGGTAGTAGCCCGCCTGTGGAAAGGTGAGCGTGGCGGTGAGCTGCTGCCGGTTCCCCTGCCCCATGCCGCCGCGGAACTGCGCCACGCTGCGCGGCGCGTCCGGATCCTCGTCCAGCACCACCAGGTCGTACTCCACGCTGGCGGCGCCGTAGCGCGCCGTGGCCGTGCTGGTGATCACGATGGGCGCGCCGGCGCGGAACGAGCCGGTGGCGCGCACGTCCAGCCCGATGCGGCGCACCGCGGGAACGTCGCCAGTGGTGGCGGAGGAGGCGGAATGCTGCGGCCTATCCTCCGGATTTTGTCGCGAACCACCCGTTGGATCGTCGCAGGCGGCCAGCAGCACCGCCGCGAGCAGGGCTGCGGCGCCGCGTTCCACTGCACTATGCATGGGGTCCTCCTCGTACCAGGATTGCGCACGGCAGGGAACTTCCCCGCCGCCAGGGTACGCGAGACACGGCGCAAAACGAATGCCGCGGGAACGCACGTTCAGGCCGGATAGGCACGCACACTGTGCACCTTCCGTCGCCTCCCGCTGCTCTGCGGGAGAGTTTTTACGGATTCGGCTCACACATGCCGAAAGGGCGCGAAGCCGAAGCTCCGCGCCCTTCTTGCGATTCCGGTCCAGCGGGAGAGGCTTACGCCTGCTCCTCCTCGGGCGCCGTCTCGGAAGCCGGCTCCTCGGCCGACGCC
>DATAAG010000314.1:0-3269 GCA_036260235.1 Longimicrobium sp. | reverse complement strand
CGCGGGCCTCATCAAGACCACGCTCGCGCTGCGCACGGGCGAGATCCCGCCCTCGCTGCACTTCACGCGGCCCAACCCGCAGATCGACTTCGCGTCCAGCCCCTTCTTCGTCAACACCACGCTGGCAAAGTGGACGCCGCCTGCCGGGGTGCCGCGGCGCGCCGGGGTCTCGTCGTTCGGCATCGGCGGCACCAACGCGCACGTGGTGATGGAGCAGGCGCCCGCCGTGGCGCCCTCCGCCGCGCCGTCGCGGCCGGAGCAGCTTCTCGTCCTTTCCGCGCGCACCGAGACGGCGCTGGACGCGGCGGCGCGGCGGCTGGCCGCGCACCTGGCGCAGAACCCGGAGCAGGCGCTGGCGGACGTGGCGTGGACGCTTCAGCAGGGGCGCCGCGCGTTCGCCCACCGCCGCGCGGTCGTGGCGCGCACCCACGCCCAGGCTGCGCAGGCGCTGGCGGACGCGGCGCGCGGCGTGGCCGGCCGGGCCGGGAGCGAGACGCCCGCCGCCGTCTTCCTCTTTTCCGGCCAGGGCGCGCAGTACGCGGGGATGGCGCGCGGCCTCTACGAGCGCGAGCCCGCCTTCCGCGAGGAGCTGGACCGCTGCGCAGACCTCCTGCGCCCGCACCTGGGGCTGGACCTGCGCGAGACGATCTTCTCGGACGACGCGGACCGGCTGAAGCAGACGGCGCTGGCCCAGCCCGCGCTCTTCGCCGTCGAATACGCGATCGCGAAGCAGTGGATGGGGTGGGGGATCGCGCCGGAGTCGATGATCGGCCACAGCGTGGGCGAGTACGTGGCCGCCTGCCTGGCCGGCGTCTTCTCGCTGGAGGATGCGCTGGCCCTCGTCGCCGAGCGCGGGCGGCTGATGCAGTCGCTGCCGCCGGGCTCCATGCTCGCCATCCCCCTCCCCGCCGCCGAGGTGGAGCCGGCGCTGGGCCGATCGGTGTCCGTCGCGACGATCAACGCGCCGGACCGCTGCGTGGTCTCTGGGCCGAGCGACGAGATCGCGCGGCTGGAGGCGGAGCTGGTGGGCCGCGGGATCCAGGCGAAGCGCGTGGAGACGTCGCACGCGTTCCACTCCCCGATGATGGACCCCATCCTCGACGCCTTCACGGCGTGCGTGCGCCAGACCGCCCGCAGCGCGCCGGAGCTGCGCTGGGTGTCGAACCTCACGGGGACGTGGATCACGCCGGAGCAGGCGGCGGATCCGGCGTACTGGGCGAGCCACCTGCGCCAGGCCGTCCGCTTCGCCGACTGCGTGGCCACGCTGGCCGCGGAGGGGCGCAAGCGGGTGTTCATCGAGTGCGGGCCCGGGCGCACGCTGTCGTCGCTGGTCAGGCGGCAGGTGCCGGGATCCGCCGCCATCCACTCCATCCGCCACGCGGACGACCAGGCGGACGACGTCGAGGTGCTGCTGGGCGCGCTGGGCCGCGCCTGGGCCGCGGGGACCGGGATCGACTGGCGCGCCGTGCACGGGGGCAAGGCGCGCCGCCGCGTTCCGCTGCCCACCTACCCCTTCGAGCGCAAGCGCTTCTGGATCGACCGCGCGCCGAGGCCTGACTTCGCGGCCCCGGCGACGATCGCCGCGGCGGACGAGGCGGAGGCGGACGCGGCGGCCGACGACCCGCAGGAGGGGTGGTCGGCCACGGAGCGGGCCATCGCGCGCATCTGGGAGACGCTGTTCGGCGCCGCGCCGGGGCTGCACGACGACTTCTTCGAGGAGGGCGGCGACTCGCTGATGGCGACGCAGCTGGTGGCCCGCATCCGCGCGGAGCTTGGCGCGGAGATCGGCGTCCGCGCGGTGTTCGGCGCTCCCACGGTGGCCGCGCTGGCGGCGGTGGTGGACGGCCCGGCCGCGGACGGCGGGCTGGACGCGCTGCTGGCCGGGGTGGAGGACCTGAGCGACGACGAGATCGAGGCGCTGCTGGCGGCGGGCTCGGGGAACGACGGCCATGACTGAGCTGGCCGATCGCCTGGCGAAGCTGACGCCCGCGCAGCGCAGGCTGCTGGAGCTGCGGCGTGCGCAGCAGTCCGGGGCCGCCCCCGCCGCCGCCCCCGCCGCCATTCCCGCGCGCGGAGAGGGGCCGGCGCCGCTCTCGTTTTCGCAGCGGCGCCTCTGGTTCCTGGACCGCATGGAGCCGGGGAACGTCTTCTACAACCTTCCCAACGCCGTGCGGCTGCGCGGCGCGCTGGACGTGCCCGCGCTGGAGCGGGCGCTGGGCGAGATCGTCCGGCGTCACGAGGCGCTGCGCACCACCTTCGCCGAGGCGGACGGCTCGCCGGTGCAGGTGATCGCGCCCTTCGGCGGGTTCGCCCTGCCGGTGGAGGACCTGTCGGGGTTGGGGGAGGCGGATCGCGAGGCGGCGGCCAGGCGCCGGGTCGGGGAGGAGGCGGCACGGCCCTTCGACCTCTCGGCGGGCCCGCTCTTCCGTGCAGGGCTGCTGCGGCTGGGTGCAGAGGATCACGTGCTGCTGCTGTCGATGCACCACATCGTCAGCGACGGGTGGAGCCTGGGGGTGCTCCTGCGCGAGCTGTCGGCGCTGTACGCGGCGTACCGCGAGGGGCGTGAGTCGCCGCTCCCCGAGCTGCCGGTGCAGTACGCCGACTACGCGGTGTGGCAGCACGAGCAGCTGGCGGGCGGCGTGCTGGACCGGCAGCTGGCGTACTGGCGGGAGCGGCTGGCGGACGCACCCGCGCTGCTGGAGCTGCCGACGGACCATCCGCGCCCGGCGGTGCAGACGTACCGGGGCGCGACGGTGCCGGTGGAGCTCTCCGTGGAGCTGCTGGAGCGGCTGCAGGCGCTGGGACGGAGCGAGGGGGCGACGCTGTACATGACGCTGCTGGCCGCCTTCCAGGTGCTGCTCTCGAAGTACAGCGGGAGCAAGGACATCGTCGTGGGCACCTCGATCGCGGGGCGGACGCGGAAGGAGTTCGAGGAGCTGATCGGCTTCTTCGTCAACACGCTGGTGCTGCGGACCGACCTCTCGGGAGACCCCTCCTTCCGCGAGACCCTGCGGCGGGTGCGGGAGGCGACGCTGGGCGCGTACGTGCACCAGGAGCTTCCCTTCGAGAAGCTGGTGGCCGAGCTTCAGCCGGAGCGGTCCTTAAGCCACTCCCCTCTCTTCCAGGTCGTGTTCTCCCTGCAGGACCGCAACCAGCCCGTGGGCGGCCTCGCCGGTCTGAAGGCCGGGGGCGTGGAAGCGGAGCTCGGGACCGCGAAGTTCGACCTCGAGTTGAACCTCGCCGTGCACGCGCAGGGTCTGGGCGGCGGG
>DATAAG010000313.1:0-4025 GCA_036260235.1 Longimicrobium sp. | reverse complement strand
GGCCTGCGTCGCCGGGGCGGTGCCCTGCGCCGGCGCCTGGGCGCCGCCCTTCTGCTGGCCGCCGGGGATCGCCGGGGCGGCGGGCGCCGTGCGGCCGCCGCGCTGAAGCTCGCGCTGCAGCATGCTGTCCGCCGTCTGCGGGCGCGACGACAGGATGGAGAGGGCGAAGCCCAGCACCAGGAACGCCCCGCCGCACCACCAGCTCAGCTTGGTGAGCAGGGTGGTGGCGTGACGGCCGCCGAACAGGGTGTCGGTGCCGGCGCCGCCGCCCATGGCGGCAAGGCCGCCCCCCTTCCCCGCCTGCAGCAGGACGATGGGGATGAGGAGCAGGGCGTCGATGATCAGCAGGATCAGCAGGAACGTGAACACGGGCAGGCCCGGGAAGCGGTCAACTTATGTACGGGGAAACAACTAACTTAGGCCAAAGCGCCGCGACGGTCAACCCGCCGCCCGGCAGATGGCCGCGAACCCGTTCGGGTCCAGGCTGGCGCCGCCCACCAGCACGCCGTCCACGCCGTGCTGTGACATCAGTTCCGCCGCGTTCTCCGGCTTCACGCTGCCGCCGTAGAGGATGGGCACCGCCCCCGCCGCCTCGGCGCCGAACGCCCCCGCCAGCCGCTGGCGCACGGCGCGGTGCATGGCCGCGGCGTCCTGCGGGGTGGCGGTGACGCCCGTGCCGATGGCCCACACCGGCTCGTACGCGACCACCAGCTCGCCCACCTCGTCGGGGCGGACCACCGCGAGCGCGGGCGCCAGCTGCCCGGCCACCACCACCTGCTCGCGCCCCGCGCGGCGCTCGTCGATGGTCTCGCCCACGCAGAGGACGGGGACCAGGCCGCCGTCCAGCACCGCGCGCACCTTCCTGGCCGTCTCCTCCGACGTCTCGCCGAAGACGTGGCGCCGCTCGCTGTGGCCGATGAGCACCAGCTCCGCACCCGCCTCCCGGGCCATGGCGACGGAGATCTCGCCGGTGAAGGCGCCGCTGGCCTCCCAGTAGACGTTCTGCACGCCGAGCCGCACGTCCGGGCGCCCCTGCAGCGCCTCGCGCGCGGCGGCGAAGGAGAGCGCGGGGGGAAAGAAGGCGACGGTCCGGTCGTCCGCGGGCTCCACCAGCGCCAGGAAGTCGGCGAAGAAGCGGGCCGTCTCCGCCGGGCCGTGGTTCATCTTCCAGTTGCCGGCCAGCACCGGCCTGCGCGGCGCCGTCACGCGCCCTCCGCGTCGTCCAGCGCGGCCACGCCGGGAAGCGCCTTCCCTTCCAGGAACTCCAGCGAGGCGCCGCCGCCGGTGGAGACGTGCGACATCCGCGCTTCCAGCCCCAGCTCGCCCACCGCCGCGGCGGAGTCGCCGCCGCCGATGATGGTCGTGGCGCCGCGGTCGGTCGCCTCCGCCACCGCCTCGGCCACGCCGCGGGTGCCGGCGGCGAACTCCGGCACTTCGAAGACGCCCATCGGCCCGTTCCACAGCACGGTGCGGGCGGCGGAAAGGACGCGGCGGTACTCCGCCACCGTACGCGGGCCCACGTCCAGCACCATGCGGCCGTCGGGGATCCGTCCCCGATCCACCGTCTGCGTCGCCTGGCCGGCCTCCATCTTCTCCGCGACCACGGCGTCCACCGGGAGGACCAGCTTGTCGCCGGATGAGGCGAGGAGCTCGCGCGCCATCTCCAGGCGGTCGTTCTCCACCAGCGAGGCGCCGGTGTCCAGCCCCATCGCCCTGAAGAAGGTGTTGGCCATCGCCCCGCCGATCAGCAGCCGGTCGACCCTGGGCAGCAGGCTGCGGATGACGTCGATCTTGCCGCTGATCTTGGCGCCGCCCAGGATGGCCACGAACGGGCGCCCGGGCTCGGCGAGGGCGCGGCCCAGGTACTGGAGCTCGCGGTCCATCAGCAGCCCGGCCACGCACGGCTTTCCCTGCCCGCGCATGACGGTCGCCACGCCGGCGGTGGAGGCGTGCGCGCGGTGCGCCGCGCCGAAGGCGTCGTTCACGTAGACGTCGCCCAGCGCGGCCATCTCCTCCGCCAGCGCGGAATCGTTCTTCTCCTCGCCGGGGAGGAAGCGCGTGTTCTCCAGCAGCAGCACGTCGCCGTCCTGCATCATGCTCACGGCGCCGTGCGCCTCCCGGCCGACGGTGTCCTCCACGAAGCGCACGTTCCGCCCCTCCAGCAGCTCCGCCAGCCGCGCGGCGACCGGACGCAGCGACATCTCCGGCACCGGCTTTCCCCTGGGGCGGCCGAAGTGCGCGAGGAGGACGACGCGGGCGCCCTGCTGCAGCAGCGCGTCCAGCGTGGGAAGGGTGGTGGTGATGCGGGTGTCGTCGGTGATGCGGCCGTCCTCGTCCAGCGGGACGTTGTAGTCCACGCGCACCAGCACGCGGCGGCCGCGGACCTGGCCCTCCGCCAGGTCCGCGATGGTCTTCTTGCGCATCACAGCCGCTTGCCCATGAAGCGGGCCAGGTCCACGCAGCGGTTGCTGTACCCCCACTCGTTGTCGTACCAGGCCACCACCTTCACCAGCCCGGACATCACGGCGGTGGAGGGCGCGTCGACGATGGACGAGGCGGGGTGGCCGGTGAAGTCGATGGAGACCAGCTCGTTCTCCTCGTACGCCAGGATCCCCTTCAGCCGCCCCTCGGCGGCGGCGCGCAGGGCGTCGTTCACCTGCTGCGCCGTCACCTCCTTCTCCAGCTCCGCCGTCAGGTCCACCACGGAGACGTCGGGGGTGGGGACGCGGATGGCGGTGCCGTCGATCTTCCCCTTGACCTCGGGGATCACCAGCGCGGTGGCCTTGGCGGCGCCCGTGGTGGTGGGGATCATCGACATGGCGGCGGCGCGGGCGCGGCGCAGGTCCTTGTGGGGCAGGTCCAGGATGTTCTGGTCGTTGGTGTAGGCGTGGACGGTCGTCATCAGCCCGCGGCGAAAGCCGAACTCGTCCAGCAGCACCTTGACCACCGGCGCCAGGCAGTTGGTGGTGCAGCTGGCGTTCGACACCACGTGGTGGCTGGCCGGATCGTATTTGTCCTCGTTGACGCCCAGGACGATGGTGATGTCCTCTTCCTTGGCCGGGGCGCTGATGATGACCTTCCTGGCGCCGCCCTCGATGTGCTTGGCGGCGTCCGCGCGCTTCGTGAAGCGGCCGGTGCTCTCGATGACGATGTCCACGCCCAGGTCGCGCCAGGGGAGCGCGGCGGGGTCCTTCTCGGCGAAGACGCGCACCTCGTCGCCGTCCACCACCAGGCTGCTCTCGCGCGCCTCGACGGTACCGGGGTAGATGCCGTGCACCGAGTCGTACTTCAGCAGGTGGGCCAGCGTCTTCGTGTCGGTCAGGTCGTTGACGGCCACGAAGTCGATGTCGGTGGCACCGGCCTTCTTGGCGGCCCGCAGCACGTTGCGGCCGATGCGGCCGAACCCGTTGATGGCGACGCGAATGGGCATGGTCTCTCGTCTGTATGGCGATGAAAAGGACGACGGAGCGCCGGGCCCGCGCGGCCTAGCGCTCCAGCTCCGGGATGACGCGGGCAAAGGTGGCCACGCTCACCACGCGCGCTCCCGCCTCCAGCAGCGCCTGCGAGCAGGCGAGGGCGGTGGCGCCGGTGGTCCACACGTCGTCCACCAGCATCACGTGCTCGCCCTGCACCTGCGCGGCCTGCTCCGCCGGGACGGAAAAAGCGCGCGCCACATTAGCCCGGCGCTCGCCGGGATGCAAGGCCGTCTGGGTCTTGCTCTGCTTCGTCCTGACGAGCACGTCCGGGGCCGACTTCCAGCCCATCTTCTTGGCGAAGGCGGCGGCCAGGAGGGCGGCCTGGTTGTAGCCGCGTTCGCGCAGCCGGGCCTTGCTGGTGGGTACGGGGACGACGAGCCGCACCTCGTCCTCCACGTCGCGGGGCCACGACATCTCCGACATCCGCTGCCCCATGGGGTCGGCGGCGCCCTCCCAGCCGCGGTACTTGAGGGCGTGGCAGATGGCCCTGGTCACGTCGGTCATCAGGAAGGCGGCGCGGATGGCGCGCACGGCCTGCGGCCAGTCGCC
>DATAAG010000312.1:0-3554 GCA_036260235.1 Longimicrobium sp. | reverse complement strand
CGGATGAGGCGCATCGAGAGGCGGAGGGAGGGTGCCGGAATGCTGCGAGAGGGAGCCGCGGCGCGAGGACGCGGCATGGGCGGCCTCCGCGCGGGGGAGGCGCGCCGCGGTCCGCCGGGCTTCGTCCCGCCCCGCCGGGCGGGCGAGGGGAGGGACGCAGGCCGTGTCGGGCGGCGTGTCAGCCGCCGCTGGTCTGCCGCACCACCCCCGGGCGGTAGCGCATGAACGTGCGCAGGTCGCCCAGGTCGTAGCCGCCGCTGCGGTTGCCGAAGTAGTCCAGCGCGGCGCGCTCGTCCGCCGTGAGCGTCCCCCCGGCGCTCCCCAGCAGGGGCGCCAGCAGCGGCTCGGTGGCGATCACCGCGGGCAGGGTGGAGACGGTGATGCGCGCCTGCCCCCCGGCCACCTCGATCTCCAGTCCCACGTTGGAGCGCCGGCCGTCGTTCAGCCGCGCGGAGGGATGGGTGCGGTCGTCCAGGGTGCGCCGGCCGGTGAAGACGTCGCCGGCCACGCCGCGGTCGCCCCCTTCCGCCGCGGTGCGCAGCAGCGCGCTGTCGCCGTCCGCCTCCACCAGGCTCACCAGGTACCGCCGCGGACAGGTGACGCAGGAGATGTTCAGGCTGCCGCCCCAGTCCACGTGGTACACCAGCACCCCGCCCACGGGGAGCACGGCGTCGAAGCCGGTGTTGGGCCGGTACTCCAGCATCAGGTACTCGTAGTTGCGCTGCAGCGGCACCACCAGCGTCTGCCCGCCGGTCTGCACCGGGTCCAGCGTGTAGGTGCGGCGCCACCCGGGCTGCGCCACCACCTGCTCGATCCACCCCAGCGGCGCCTTTTCGAACGGGCTCATGTGCGGCGGGCTGACGGTCTCGCCGTAGCGGGCGCCGTCGCCGCACCCCCACGAGCCGCCCGCCATCAGTGCCCAGCACCCCAGCACCCAGCGCCGGTGCATGGGCTCCAGTCCGGTGACGGCGTCGTAGAAGTCGGGAAGGCCCAGGGCGTGGCCGGTCTCGTGCGCCAGCACGGAGATGCTCTGCTGCGTGCCGTCGCAGGTCACCGCGCTCTGGATGTGGTAGCCGTCCACCTTGACGGGGTGGCCGTTCGGCCGCAGGTCGTCGGTGGCGTAGGCGGTGCCCAGCCAGCCGCTCAGCCCCGCACGGTGCGGCCACATTCCCTCGCCGTCCTCGCACGCGGCGGCACGCTCGGCAAACTGGAACACCGCCAGGTCCACGTACCCGTCGTCGTCGGGGCTGTTGGGAATGCCGTCGGGCCCGTCGTTGTCGTACTGGGCGAAGTTGGTGGTGGCGTCCACCGCCTTCACCGCCTCGCGCAGGTAGCGCGCGGTGTTGGCGTCCGCGCCCAAGCCGTACGACTGCCCCACCGTCTCCGCGCGGGTGATGCTGGTGCGTACCCAGGGGAGCACGGTGCCGCGGATGGTGAGCAGGCCGCCGCTGAGCTCCTGGTAGAACTCCGTCAGGTTGCCGCGCGGGTTGGCGCCGAAGAGCGTTTCCTGCACGCTGCGGGTGCTCAGGATGGGCTCCGGTGAGTCGGAGAAGAGCGCCATGATCACCACCATGTGCAGCTCGCCCCGCAGCGGCCGGTGCTCCACGGAGGCGGGCTCACCCCCCGGCGCGATCTGCGGGGCCGCCCGGTAGCCGGGCCAGTGGCGCTTCTGCTCGAAGAAGTCCGGGTCCTGGCGAATGCGGTCGTAGTACCCCTGCGGCAGCGGCCGGCCGCTCATCCGGGACAGCATCTCGATGTCCTGCGCGGCGGCCGGGGCCACGGCGAGCGCGGCCGCGGCGGCCACCAGGGCGGCGCGCCGGCTCATTCGTTCCCCCGCGTACGGGTGAAGCTCACCTGGTATCCTTCCACGGACGGGCGCCGCTGGTCCTGGCCGTCCACCACCTCGATCACCCGCACGTCGGGAAAGTCGTTCCCCTCCGCCAGGCGAATGCGAAACTGCAGGGGCCCCGCGGGCTCGCGCACCAGCACCAGGCGGTAGCCGCCGCTGATGCGGTTGCGGAAAAGGGCGGCCGCGGAGGCGGTGACGGACTCCACCCCCTGGTCGGTCATCTCCAGGATGGCGGCGCCCTCGTGCCCGTTCGGCGACTCCAGCGTCACGATGTACTCGCCGCCGGCGGGACGGGAGCCGGTGCCGCCATCGCAGGCGGCCAGCGCCAGCGCGGCGGCCAGGAGGGAGAGGGAGGAGATGCGCATCGGGCGGCCTGCGTGCGAGTGAAATGCGGAAGGGTCGATACGGACGGCGGCGCGGGCGCGGATCAGGAGCCGTCCGCCAGCCCCAGGCGCTCCACGCGGACGGGCGGGGTGCGGGCCCACGCGCTCCCCGGCGGCGCCTCGCACAGGGTGCCGCCCTCGTAGCCGAAGGCCGTGGTGAACGCCGTCTGCCCGTTGGGCCATTCCAGCAGGAACGGCCGCTGCACGGCGTAGGCGGCCGAGCCGGGAACCACCGTCTCGCGCATCGGCTCGCCGCGCGTCCAGGTGCGGGTGGTCAGGATCCCCTGAAAGCCCACGTACAGCCCCGGCGCCAGGTAGGCGCCGTAGGCCGCCCGGCTGTCGTCCAGCCGGTAGTGCACGCTGTCCACGTGTGCGCCGCCGGGAAGCGCCAGGCCGTGGCACTGCCAGGTCAGGCGCCAGCGCCGCGACGCAACGTTGAACGTCACCCACAACTCCACCTCGCGGGTGACGGTGCCGCCGATCCGCAGGCTCACGGCCCCGGTCGCCTCCTGCGAGGCGCGGAGGGTGTCTCCGGAGACGGAGATGGCCGGGCCGCCGCGCAGCAGCGTGGCGCTGACGGTGAAGTCGCTCACCTGGTTGCCATACGCGTCGCGGGCGCCGAGCACCAGCAGGCGGGCGGGGACCAGCCAGGGAAGCCAGAAGCCGTTGCGCTCGGGCACGTTCGCGCTGACCACGGGCCCGGGGGTGAAGGTGGCGATGGCCGTATCGGCGTCGAACACCTGGCCGTTCACCACGCCCTCGGCCACCAGCCGGCAGTCGCCCGCCAGGGTGGGGCGGCGGTAGAAGTTGCTGGCGGTGTCGCCGTGCACCACCGGCGTGGTGGCCTGCCACGGCTGGCACCAGTGGGAGTCCAGCGTGCGCCAGTGGATCTCCACCGCCGGCAGCCGCACCTCCAGCGCCGGCCCGGTGCCGCCCGCCCCCGCCAGCCGGTTCCGCTGGCCGGCGACGGAGACCCGCACCGTCACCGGCTCCGGCGTCAGGTTGGGATCGCTCGCGGGGGCAGCGGGGTCGCGCACCATGGAGCGCATCCCCTTTCCCGAGACGATCTCGATGCGAAGGTCGTGCGGGCTGGCGATCTCCACCGCTTCGCCGCCGCCCTCGCAGGCGGCGAGGAGGAGGAGCGGGACGACGAGCCGGCGGCGGGTGCGGCGCATGGAGGGGGCGCGTAGGGGAAGAGCGAGGTCCGGCGGGAACACGGGGAGAAACGTTCGGCGCCCACGGTTTCTTACATCGCCGCGCGAACGTCAGCCAACCGCTTGCCTGGATTGTAGATAAATAACGGCGAAGGGGCGGGATCCGCA
>DATAAG010000311.1:0-6097 GCA_036260235.1 Longimicrobium sp. | reverse complement strand
CGACGGCGGGCGACCCCTCCCCCAACCCCGGGGGAGGGGTTTTGCCGCGGTCTCATGGCCGAAGTCGACTTCGGTGCGGCCGCGGCGCCCCCCTCCCCGACCCTCCCACAAACGGTGTGGGGGAGGGAGAACGGCAGGATTCATCAGGAGCGCAATGCAGTTCTCCCTTTCCCCCGCTTGCGGGGGAGAGGGCCGGGGAGAGGGGGACGCTGCGGCACGCGACGAAACTGGTCGAAGCGCCACAAGATTGTCATCCACGCCGTTCTCCCCCTCTCCGCGAGGAACGAGCGGGGAGGGGGCGGGGGGAGGGGCCCCCGCGGGCGCAGTGAGATCCTTGTCGCCGAGCCACTGGAGTCCTCCCCCTCTCCTCGCGCAGTTTGCGAGGGGAGGGGGTCGGGGGGAGGGGCCCCTACCGGCTCGCCGTGCGCGTGGTGTCGCGGGCGCTGTCGGGCGGGGTGGGCTTCCAGCGTACGGCCGCCAGCACCGAGTCGATGGCCTGCGGGTCCTTCAGCTCGCCCGTGCGCGTGTAGATGGTGCGGCCCTGCTCGTCCAGCACCAGCGTGATGGGCACGGTGCCGGCGCGGTACATCCCCGCCACCTTGTCGTTGGGGAAGCGCACCGTGGGGTACGGCAGCCGGTGCCTGGCGATGTACTGCCGCGTCACGTCCACCGAGTCCAGCGACACGCCGTACACCGCCGCGCGCACGGACGTCATGGTGTCCGTCGCCGCCTTGATCCGCTTCCAGGCCGGGATGCTGCTCAGGCAGTACCGGCAGGTGGTGGTGTACATCAGCAGCACCTGCCGGCCCCCCTCCACCGGCACCTCGCCGATGGTGGCGGGCTGCCCCTCCAGCGTCGCCGCCTGGAACGCGGGCACGTACATCCCGCGCAGGGGCTCCGTGCGCGCCTGCCGCAGCTCGTAGCGCGCCTTTTCCACCTCGCGGATGAGCGAGCGCTTCTGCTGGGCCAGCACCACCACCAGCACCGCCGCCATGGCCAGGGCGGCATAGGGAAGAATGCGGGAGATACGATCCTGCATGGGGCTGCTCCGGGAGTGCGGTCGGGTTCGGGACGGCTCCGCAATTTACGTCGCGGAACGGATGATTCAACCCCCCTGCCCTTCATCGTGCTTTCCGACCCGTCCGGCGCCCGCTACGTTCCGCCTGGATTCGATCCGGACACTCCGCGCCTCCGTGCCTCATGCGCATCCACTCCCTCCTCGCCTTCCTGCTCGCCGCTGGCGCCTGCGCCCCCGCCGCCGCCCGCGCGCAGACGCAGGCGGATTCGCTCCTCCGCCCCGGGAGCGCCCAGGTGGACGGGCGCGTGATTCCCGAGGGGGTCGAGTCGCTGATGATGTACGTCGATCCGGGCAACCGGCGGATGGACGCCAGCATCACCCTCCGCACCCGCCTGGCGACCGTGGACGGGACCGAGGCGATCGTGCGGACGGAAACCTTCTGGCAGGGGGACGAAGTAGTGCAGGTGGATTCGTTCGTGCTGCACCGCGAGACGCTGGCGCCGCTGTCCCGGTGGTCGGCCGGCCCGCAGGGCCTCGTCCGGGTGGAGTTCGTTCCCGGGATGGCACGGACGGCGCGCGCCGGCGAGTGGGGCCGCGACAGCGCAGAGGTTCCGCTTCCGCAGCCCGTCTTTCTCGCCGGCACCACGGACATGCTGCTGGGCGCGCTGCCGCTGCGGGAGGGCTACTCCGCCCGGCTGGCGGTCTACAACGTGGACGAGGGGGTCACCAGCATCGACATCTCCGTGGTCGGCCAGGAGCAGGTGGCGCTCCCCTCGGGCGGGCGCGCGGCCGCGTGGGAGGTGGAGGTGCGGGAGGCGGGCCCGCCCGTGACGTACTGGGTGGACCGGGAATCGCATACGCTGGTGCAGTACGCAAGCGAGGGCGGCGTCATCCGCTTCGTCCGCGAGCCGCCCGGCCCGCAGCGGCGCCGCGAAACGCGCTGAACCGCACCCGTGCCATGAGATCGCCCGACGCCACGGTCCGCATCGCCCTCACCCAGCCGCCGGACGGCGGCACCGACGCGCGCGACATCCGCGAGAGCCTGTCCGCCGTGGTGCAGACCGGCCGCCACCTGTGGCTGGGCTGCGACGAGACCTGCACCCTGGAGCGCGTCACCGACCTGGGCGGCGGCCGCTGGGGCGAGCACCGTACCTTCCCGCTCGCCGACGTCCTGGACCTGCCGGGCGCGGACGACGGCGAGGTGGACGTGGAGGGGCTGGCCTGGGACCCGCCCTACCTGTGGGTCGTGGGCTCGCACGGACGCAAGCGCGGCAGGCCGGACCCGGCGGACGGCGTGGAGAAGGCGTTCGCCGACCTGGCGGACGTGGACCTGGACGAGAACCGGTACCTGCTGGCGCGCATTCCGCTGGAGGAGGACCCGGAGCACGGGGGGCTGGTGCCGCGCCGCACCTGTCCCCATCCGGACGATCCCTCCGCGACCCTCACGGCCGCGCGCCTGCGGGGGAAGGGGATGCGCAGCGCGCTCATCCGCGCCATCGAGGACGACGAGCACCTGCGGCGCTACCTCAAGATCCCGGGAAAGGACAACGGCTTCGACGTGGAGGGGCTGGCCTCCGCGGGCGGGCGGCTCTTCCTGGGCCTGCGGGGCCCGGTGGTGCGCGGCTGGGCCGTGGTGCTGGAGGTGGAGGCCAGGGAGGCGGACCGCCCGGAGCGCCTGAGGCTGCGGCGCATCGGGGCGGAAGGGGAGCGCTACCGCAAGCACTTCCTGGACCTGGACGGGCTGGGCGTCCGCGAGCTGTCGGCGGACGGCGACGACCTGCTGGTCCTGGCCGGACCCACGATGGACGTGCGCGCCCCGGCCACCCTCTTCCGCTGGCGCGGCGCGGTGCGGGCGGAGGCGAATTCCATCACCGGGCGCGACCGGCTGGAGCGGCTGATGGACCTGCCGCACGACGTGGACGGCGGCTCCGACCACCCGGAGGGCCTCTGCCGCCTCCGCGCCGACGGCGTGCCGGAGGACGCCCTCCTGGTCGTCTACGACGGGAGCGGGCCGGGGCGGACGGAGGGCGACGCGGTGGTGGCGGACCTCTTCACCCTTCCCCGCCGGCGCGGCCTGCTGGACACCCTCTTCCCCGCCCGCGGCGGCGGGCGCGACCGCACCGAAGACGCGAACGAGGCATGAGCGGATCGGTCTATCACGTGTTCACCCGCGCCGGCGACGGCGTGCGCGAGGTGGAGGCGGTGCTGGAGGCGCTCCAGGCGCGCGGCGTGAGCCGCGAGGGCGCCGGTCTCTACAAGTGCATGTACGTCACCCGCGCGGACCAGACGGTGCTGATGACGGAGTCCCGCGACTCCGCGCTGGCCGTGGAGATGCGCGGCCGTCCCGGGTGGCGCGAGCCCGGCGACCGCAAGCTCGCCTGATCCGCCGATGCTGCACATCACCAACGGCGACCACGCGGCGGAGCGCATCCGCGAGGCGGGCGTCACCGGCACCGTCCTCCCCTGGCGCGACGTGCTGCACGACGGCCCCGTCCCCGCCGGGCTGCCGCTGGAGGAGCTGAGCGAGGTGCGCGCGGCGTTCATCGGGCGCGGGGGGGACGATCTGGACCAGGTGCGCCGCGAGTTCGCGGAGCGAGACCGCGCGCTGGCCGCGTCGCGTGACGAGAGCGAGGTGGTGCTCTGGTTCGAGCACGACCTGTACGACCAGCTGCAGCTCATCCAGCTGCTGGACTGGTTCGCGGAGCACGAGCCTCGCGCGCTCACCCTCATCAACCCGCCCGAGTACCTGGGGCTCACCACGTCCGTGCGGCTGGCGGTGCTCTTCGGCACGCGGGCGGAGGTGTCGCGCGGGCAGCTGGCGCTGGGGCGCCGCGCGTGGGAGGCGTTCCGCTCCCCCGACCCGCGCGCCATCGAGGAGGTGATCCGCGGCGACACCGCCGGCCTCCCGCACCTGGCGGACGCGCTCCGCCGTCTGCTGGAGGAGTATCCGTCGGCGGCGAACGGCCTCTCCCGCACCGAGCGGCAGGCGCTGGAGGCGCTCCTCGGCGGCACGATGGCGCTGCGCGACCTGTATCCCGCCGCGCACCACCAGGTGGAGCCGGTGGTGTGGATGGGGGACTGGAGCTTCGTGGAGATCGTCCTTGCCCTGGCCGCCGCGCAGACGCCGCTGCTGGCGTTCGACGACCCGCCCCCGGCGGAGGAGTCGGACGGCTACGAGAAGACGATGCGGTGTCGCGTGAGCATCACCGACGCGGGGCGGCAGGTGCTGGCGGGCGCGGCGGACGCGGTGCGGATGAACGGCATCGACCGGTGGATCGGCGGCGTCCATCTTCAGGGCCGCGAGTTCCCCTGGCGATGGGACCCGCAGGCGCGGCGCATCGTCACGACCTGACGGCGGCGCATCATCCGAATCCTCCGGACCCCCGATTCGCGTAGAAGTGGCACGCATCCTCCACGGGACTGCGTGCCACGCTCGTACCGGCACCAGGCACCAGGCACCAGGCACTCGGTACTGGGCACTGGGCACTTGAACCTGGGCACTGGGCACTCGCATTGGAGATCGGCCGCCTGACCCTTCCCCCGCTGCGCGACGAAGAGGAAAAGCGCGCGGCGCTGCGGCAGATGAAGCGCCTCGCCACGGGCCTGCTGGTGTTCGCGGCGGTCGTGTTCGTGATCACCAGCCTCCTGCAGGCGCGCTACGGCTGGTGGTGGCTGGGCTACGTCCGCGCGACGGCGGAGGCCAGCATGGTGGGCGCCGTGGCCGACTGGTTCGCGGTGACGGCGCTCTTTCGCTACCCGCTGGGCATCCGCATCCCGCACACCGCCATCATCCCCAGCCGCAAGGAGCGCATCGGCCTGAGCCTGGGGAACTTCGTGCAGCACAACTTCCTCTCCCCGCCGGTCATCGTGGCGCGGCTGCGGACGACCAACGTGGCCCGCAAGCTGGCGGAGTGGCTGGCGAACCCGGAGCACGGCGACACCGTGGGGAAGCACGCCGCGGCGGGCGTGGGCGGGCTGGTGCAGGTGCTGCGCGACGAGGAGATCCAGGAGATCATCGAGAGCAGCCTGATGAGCCGCGTGCGCGCCACCCAGGTGGCGCCGCTGATGGGCAACGTCCTGTCGCTGGTGACGGCGGACAACCGCCACCAGGAGCTGCTGGACAGCGCCATCCGCCTGTTCGAGCGCCTGTTCGACGAGAACCGCGAGGTGCTGCGCAGCAAGATCCGCCGCGAGACGCCGTGGTGGATGCCCACCGCGGTGGACGACCAGATCTACCTGAAGATTGTGCGCAGCGTGGAGAACACCCTGCACGAGGTGAACTCCAACCCCGACCATCCGCTGCGCCACCGCTTCAACGAGGCGGTCGCGGAGTTCGTGGAGCGGCTCAAGAGCTCGCCGGAGATGATCGCGCGCGGCGAGGAGTGGAAGGAGGAGCTGCTGCGGCACCCGGCCGTGCGCGGCTACTCCGCCTCGCTGTGGGCGGACGTCAAGGACTCCGTGCTGCGGGGGAGCGCGGACCCGCAGAGCGAGTTCCGGGTGCGCGTGGCCCACGCCGTCACCCGATTCGGCGCGTCGCTGCAGCAGGACGAGGAGCTGCTGGAGAAGGTGAACGGGTGGGTGGAGCAGGCGGTGCTGTACGTGGTGGACCAGTACCGGCACGAGGTGGCCGCGCTCATCGAGTCCACCGTGGCCGCCTGGGACCCCGAGGACACTACGCAGAAGATCGAGCTGCAGATCGGCCGCGACCTGCAGTACATCCGCATCAACGGGACGCTGGTGGGCGGCCTGGTGGGCCTGCTGATCTACACCTTCTCCCAGCTGTTCCACTGAGTCAGCAACAGGGCTGAGGCGCGTCGACAGGCATCTCGCTGCGTCCGCCGGGGGGCCCCTCCCCCCGGCCCCCTCCCCGCTCGTTCCTCGCGGAGAGGGGGAGAACGGCAAGGGCAAACAGCGCCCGCTTCGCGGAGCCCCTCACCCCCGGCCCCTCTCCCGCAAACTGCGCGGGAGAGGGGAGTGGGCCCGTCGCGATCCGACCTTTGTCATCGAGGGAGGCACTGCGATCTTCGCCCGTGCACGGGGCTATGGCGTCGACTGGAGGATCTACTCTCCCGTGCTCGT
>DATAAG010000310.1:0-5252 GCA_036260235.1 Longimicrobium sp. | reverse complement strand
GCCGTGATCTGACAGGGCCTAGACCTCTGGTATAGCACCGGGGCGGCGCCGGCGCCAAGTGCGCCATCCCGCGACTTGGCGCCGCGCCTGGCGCGCTCGGCGTGGTGCTCCGCCCGGGGCGGACCTACAGTTGGCGCAGCGCCGGGCGGCTCCCGGCTCACACGGGTCCCTGGGTCGAGCGCCGGACAGCAGGATCGAATGTGACCGGAAGGGAGACGACGTAACGAACGTCTTAGAGACCTGGCGGCGGCGGGCGGGGCTCCCGGTACGGTCCCGCAGGAGGGCGTGCACCCGCTCCCAGGTGCCGTCCCGCCATCCGCGCGGCGGCATCGCCCGCGCTTCCGGCGCCCACCACCAGCACGACACATTCGGCCCGCGCCATCGCACTTTTGTTCCTGCTCGCGCCAGTCTCCGTCGACGCCCCGGCACGTGGCGCGGGCCACGTGCCGGGGCCAGCAAATGCCGTGACGGTTGGAACGGTGCAGGCGGTCTGCATTACTATCGGGTAGCGATGTCCGCCAACGATATCGAGGAGCAGAGCCACGGCGTGACGGATCGACGAGCGGCAGTCCCGCAGGGGTCGCATGGGCCGGAGAACTCCCAGCGCGAAGCGCTGCGCGCCGCTCGTGGCCGCATCGACCGCGTCGACGATTGGCTCCATGTTGGTGGCGCCGTTCCGCCCGCCGACTACGAGCGTCTGGTGCGTGCCGGAATCACCCGCGTGATCGACGTGCGTGAGGAGGAGACCGATGACGCCGGCTCGAGACGCACGGCGTGGCGTACCGTCACGTCCCGGTGCCGAACGGCAGCGCGTCGCCGGTGGATCAGCTGGAGAAGGCGGCGATTCAGCAGGTCCGTGATGCCCGTCCTGAGATCCGGCTGAACGAGGCGCAGCTCGCCTGGTTGCGCGCGGTGGAAGAGCGCGCCGCGGCGGGAACGCTGGACGGGCACCAAGGGGAGTTGCGGAGCCAGCCGGGCGTCCAGGAGGAGCGATGGAATGCAGCCAGGCGCCGGGCGACGGTCAGGAGGGCTGGTGACCATGGGGGCGTTCCGCGCTGTCCCGAGGTCAGTCGGCGAACACACTGCCCTGCCGCACCCGCCGAGCGGTACTCTCGACGCTGGCGGCGTCGGAGCGTCTCCTCGAGAGACCGGGGCCAGGCGCGCGGAGGCAGTTCGCCAGGAGCCGCGCGCCGCGTTACGCCCCTCACCAGGATCGTTCCCCTGCGTGCGGCCGCGCTGGCCGTCCTCGCCATTGGCGCCACGGCCGGCTGGTACGCCGGCACCGGTGTGGCGCCGCGGACGGTGGTCGTCACGCCACAGCGGCCCGCATACCACGAGGATGCCATCCGCCTCGAGGAGGAGCTCAAGGAGGATCAGGCTGCAGCGTTTCTGCAGGACACCTGTCGCCTAGAGGAGGACACGACAGTGGCTAGCAGCAGGGTGTGGCAGCAGGGCGTGACGCGGCGCGGCGCGGGGCGCGCGGCCGCGGGAGCGGTGGCTGCGGGCGGCGCGCTCGCGCTCGCGGCGTGCGGCGCCCAGATGGGCGGCGCCGGGGGCGCCCCATCCGCCAGCGGCGCCGCGCAGAAGCCGGTGCAGGGGCGGATCGAGTTCTGGGGGCTGAATTCGCCCATGCTCGAGACGTTCGTCCAGGAGTTCAACGAGAAGCACCCCGAGGGCCGAGCCGAGTACGTGCCGCAGGCGGGGTGGGTGCAGCTCTTCGAGAAGCTCTACGGCGCGATCGCGGGCGATACGGGGCCGGAGCTGGTGCGCGTGAAGGAGTACAACGCGATCGACCTTGGGGCGATCAAGGCCTTGCAGCCACTCGACCCCTTCATCAAGGCCGACAAGGGGTTCAAGGCGGACCAATTCACGACCGAGCAGTGGAAGACCGCCAACTTCGACGGGGCCCAGTACGGCGTTCCCTACTTCAACAGCATCCACGTGCTGCTCTGGAACAAGACGCTGTTCCAGCAGGTGGGACTGGGGCCGGACAGGGCGCCGCAGAACTGGCGCGAGTTCCGCGAGTACGCCCAGCGCCTCACCACCCCGGACGGCAGCCAGTGGGGGTTCAAGCTCTTCGACTACGGCACGCGCGAAGCGGTCCTCGTGTGGTGGCTGCGGTTCGCCTGGACCAACGGTGGGCGGCTCTTCAACAACGAATCGACCAGGGTCACGGTGAACGCCGAGCCGTGCGTCGAGACGCTCCAGTTGTTCACGGACATGCTGTATAAGGACCGCTCGGCGGCGCCGCCCGAGGTGAACGCTCAGGTGCGAGGGTACGACGGCAACGTCGGCATGTGGGAGACCGGGGCCTACGGCATGGTGGACATGGACAAGCGCGCGCCCAGCATCCCCTACGGCGTGGCCGAGCTGCCGTGGGCCAACCAGAAGCTGGCCCTGGTCTACCAGGACAACCTGGTCATGACCAGGACCGCCAAGAACAAGGAGGGCGGCTGGGCGCTGCTCGAGTACGCCACAGAACCCGAGCAGGACTACCGGTGGTCACTCGACGGCGGCGCGTTGCCCTCCAGGAAGGAGAACTTCAAGCGCGCGCCGTTCGACGGCTCCGATGCCAAGTGGAAGGTGTTCGTGGACGCCTTCAACAGCCCGGCGAGCCGGGGCAAGCCGGTGGTGATCAAGTGGGAGGAGTTCGCCCTCACCATCACCGAGGAACTGGACGCCGCCTTCAAGAACCAGAAGACGCCCAAGCAGGCGCTCGACGACGCGGCGCGGCGCGCGACGCAGTTCGTCCAGGAGCACGACAACACGCGCCTGACCAAGCACCTGCTGAAGGACAAGTAGTCCCATGGCACCGGTACCCGATCACCCGCCGGCGCCGCCCGCGGCGAACTGGTGGCGCCGGCCGCTCCGCGCGATCCACACGGTGCTGCGGGAGCCCGACGCGGCCGACTACGACCTGGAGGGCGTACTGGCGTGGCTTAAGCGCTGGCGGGCGAACGTCTACGCCGTGAACGGCGGCGGCCTGTGCGCCTTCTACCAGACCGAGATCCCGCTCCACCGGAAGAACCGATTCCTGAACGGGCGTGACCTGTTCAAGGAGATCGTGGACGCGTGCCACGCGGAGGGCATCAAGGTCATCGCCCGGTGCGACTTCCGCGGCATGCACCCGGACATGTTCGAGGCGCACCCGGACTGGGCCGCGTACGACGCCGATGGCCGGCCGAAGCGCAGAGAAGTGCTGTTCGGGACGTGCCCCAACAGCCCGTTCCGCAACGACGGCTTCGCCATCCCCCTGATCGACGAGGTCCTTGGGCGCTGCGGCGCGGACGGCATCTGGGAGAACGCGGCGTCCTTCGGCGGGCGGTGCTACTGCCGTAGCTGCTGCCGCACGTTCCGGGCGGAGACCGGCGTCGACGATATCCCGCTGGAGGAGGACTGGGAAGATCCGGTCTGGCGCCGCTACGTGCGCTGGCGCTACGAGCGCGTGCGCGAGCACACGGCCCGTCTGCGAGACGCGGTGAAACGCCACGGCAGTGACCGCAGCTACTGCGGCGAGTTCTTCTCCTATCTCGAACCGGGCGCGCGGGAGAGCGCCGAGGACACCGACGAGATTCGGGACCTGTGGGACTACCAGATGGTGTGCATCTTCCCGCTCACCCGTGGGTCTTACCGTTCGCCACTGCTGCCCGTGCCGGTGTGGCGCGCGGAGGAGCAGATGAAGTACCTGCGGGCGACGGGCGGCGGGAACTGGTCCAGAACGACGACCGACGGAGGACCAACGCCGCACGACGGCGGCGCTCCACGCCCGCCCGCGGCGCCGGCGGGCTGGCCGGCGCCGTCCTCTGTCTCGTACCGGGTGCCCCAGACGCCGGTGATGCTCTACGGCCACTTCGACAACCGGAGCCGGTACACCACGCCGGCGCGCGAGGAGATGGCGCTGTGGTTGGCGGGCATGGCGGCGCAGGGGGGATCGCCGTGGGACTGCTCGTTCGTCGGGGTGCCGCCGGAGCGCTGGTGGGACCGCCGCCACCAGGACGTGCAGGAGCGGTTCTACGCCTTCATGGCGGCGCACGAGGCGGACTTCGCCGGTCTCGAGTCCGTGGCGGAAGTGGCGCTGGTGCACTCGCAGCGTACGCAGGACCGCTTCGCCAGCGGCGACCCGGCGCACGACGGGTACATCACCCACCAGCGGGGCTGGATGTTGGCGCTGTTCGCGGCGCACCGGCAGTGGGACGTCCTGCCTCCCTCCAGTCTCACGGCGGAGGGGCTGCGCCCGTATCGGGCGGTGGTGCTGCCAAACGTCGCCTGCCTGTCGGACGAGGAGGCCGCCGCGCTGCGGGCGTACGTCGGGCGCGGCGGCGGGCTCATCGCCACGTACGAAACCGGTTGCTACACGGCCGACGGCGCGCGGCGCGAGACGGGAGCGCTGGACGACCTCCTGGGGGTGCGCGGTTTACCGGCGCCGGTCCGGGGCCCGCTGCCCCACAGCTACGCGCGCCTCCGCCGCGACGACGGCGCCGCGCACCCCCTCCTCGGCGGGTTCGACGGCACCGACGTCATCACGAACGAGGGCTACGTGCGCCAAGTCTCCGCCACCGACGGGCAGGTGCATGCCACGCTCATCCCCGAGATCTTCCCGCAGCCACCCGACCTGAGCTATCCCGCGCTCCGCGGGGACGACGTGCCGCTCGTGGTGACGCGCCTTCACGGTCGAGGCCGTGTCGTGTACCTCGCGGGGCAGACGGACCGCCTGAACGTGACCTCGGGCCACCCGGACCATGGCCGGCTGCTGGCCAACGCCCTGGCGTGGACCCTGGAGGAGCGTCCCTCCTTGCTGGAGACGGACGCGCCGGAGGACGTGCACGTCACGCTGCTGCGCCAGCCGGCTTCTGGCAGACTGTACGTCCACCTGGTGAACTACACCGGCGCTCGGGGCCGGCCGGTGGCGGCGCCGCACCCCACCGGAGCCGTACGTCTCTCGATCGACGAACGGCTCATCCGTGGGGGTGCCCTGCGGGCAGCGCTTCTGGTCTCGCAGGCCTCGGTGCCCGTGGAGCGAGGCGCCGGACGCGTGACCGCCACGGTCCCGCGAGTCGACCGGCACGAGATCGTCCGCATCGCTGCGACCGGGTCTCCGGAGGGACCGACGAGGAGCCCCCCCAGATAGGGGGCGGACCGTCGCCTGGCGGAGAAGCGGCCGCGCCTGCCGGTACGTGCTCGCCGGGGCGCGCAAGTCCGGAGGGCGGTGTCAGGCGCGACCGCCTCCTCCTTCGGCCAGTTGGCCGGGCCGC
>DATAAG010000309.1:0-3371 GCA_036260235.1 Longimicrobium sp. | reverse complement strand
TGCCAAGGCATCCACCGTGCGCCCTTAGTTCGCTTGACCGGATTTGCTCGCTGGCTCCTGGTTAGGAAGCCAGGCCACCCGGTCCACCAAGCCTTACACACGCATAGGTGCTCTTGCTCGAGCCGCAAGCCCTTACGCTTCACGGCTCCTTCTTCTACCCAACCCACTACCCGTGTTTTCAATCAGTCCGTTCGCGGCGCAATCGCCGCGGAGCCTTTTAATGTAACCTTCTGGCTCGCGGCTGTCAACGGGGGCCGGTCGCCCGGCCATCGTCGCCCCGGCGTTGCCGCCGTCCGCGAAGTGCCTTGAATGTAACCCCTAACCCCGTTCAAGTCAACGGGTTAGTCCACGATAGTTTCGGAATCCCTCCGAACGAGGGTCGGGTCGCCGTCCGGCCCGGCGACGGCTTCGGGCCACAGCAGGCGGGTCCCCAGCGCCCAGAGCGCCAGGGCGACAAATCCCACCAGTTGCCCGGTGGGGCGCAGCGGGCGGTAGTCGGCAAAGGTGCGGCGCACGCTCTCCGCCACGTCGCCCAGGCCGAAGGCGGTGCCGGCGGCGGGGCCCATCCGCGCCCAGAGGACCGGGATCACCGAGAACTTCAGGACGGCCAGCAGCAGGGCCAGGCTGGCCAGGCTGAAGATCAGCCGGCGCCGGGTGCCGCCGGAAAAGGCGCCCCACGCGGTCACGGCGATCCCCGCCACCACCATCCACTCGATCATCCCCGGCGGGGGAAGGAGCAGCTCCAGCACCTGCGCGCTGGCCATCGTGCCGTACGCCACCGCGATCCACCCCGTGGCGCCCGCCGGCCGCTCCCAGGCGCCGCGGTAGACCAGCAGGTAGGCCAGCAGCAGGGCGAACACGCCTTCCACCATCCCGAAGGCGCGGTACTCCACCCCCTCCGGCACCAGCGCCACCCCCGCCGCCGCCCCGGAGGCCAGGAAGACGAGCGCCGCCGCCACCTGCCGCTGCGCCGTGGTCATCGCCCGGGAATCCATTCCAGCGGCCCCGGGCGCAGCTGCCGCCGGATGCGCTCCGCCAGCGCCTGCGCCCGGAGCCTGGTGACGTTGTTGACGGGCGCCGACTGCACCCGCTGGACGACCGCGGCCGCGTCGCGCAGCAGCTGGTCGTCGTCGCCGCGGTACCAGGGGGTGGCGCCGGCGGCCAGCATCATCGCCGCGCGGTCCAGCGCCAGCCCCGCCCAGGTCTCCGTCGCCTCCGCGATGCGCTCGGGGGTGCCGGCGCGCTCGCGGGCGCTCAGCGCCTCCTCCTCCGCCTCCGCGTAGCGCGCGATGGCGGCCGCGGTGTCGCCGCGGGCGGCGGCGTCCAGCGCTGCCTTGGCCCGCTCGCGCGCGCGGGCGATGCGCGGGGTGTAGGCGTCCGGCGAGAGCGCCACCCAGGCACGCCCCCCCACCTCGCCCGCGCTCTGCGGCTGGCCCGCGTAGATGACGACGACGAGGACGGTGAGCGCGGCGAGCAGCGCGAGCCCGGGGATCACCCAGCGGTCGCGCAGGCCTGCGGAGGGGCGCTGCGAAGCGGACACGGCCGGCTCCGGAGGATGCGGTTGCGGCCCGGCCCGGTCCATCAGCCGGACGGAGCGCGGTCGAGCAACTCCCGGACCTCGTCCGCGGGGACGAAGAAGTCGCCCAGGCGCATGCGGTGCGGCCCGTGCCAGTCCGATCCCCCGGTGACGAACATCCCCAGCCCGCGCGCCACCGAGCGCATCCGCTTTCCCTCCTGCGGCTGCGTGTTGGGGCGCATGGCCTCCAGCCCCTCCATCCCCATCTCCGCGAAGAGGGGCGCGAACGGCTCCAGCACGTCGGGGTGGGGATGCGCCCACACCGCCACGCCGCCGGAGGCGCGGATCATGGCGATGGCGTCGCGCACGGAGGGAAGCTCCGTCCGCACGAAGGCCAGCCCGCCGTCCGCCAGGTAGCGCTCGAACGCCTCGCCCATGGACCGCACGTGCTTTCCCGCCACCAGCGCCCGCGCCACGTGCGGCCGGCCGATGGCGCGGGCGTCGGCGCCGGCGGCGCGCAGCACGTCCTCGTAGTCGATGGCGATCCCCTGCCCCTGGAGAATGCGCACCATCTCCCGCGCCCGCTCCTGCCGCCGGCCCAGCGCGCTCCGCTGGTGCGCCAGCAGCGGCTCCGCGCCGGGGCTGACGTGGTAGCCCAGGACGTGCACCTCCACCCCGTCCTGCTGGGCGCTCACCTCCACCCCGGGGATCACGCGGACGGGCCCGCCCTGGGCCGCTGCCAGCGCCTCCGCCAGGCCGTCGATGGTGTCGTGGTCGGTGATGGCGATGTAGTCCAGGCGCGCGTCGGCCGCGGTGCGCACCACCTGCGCGGGGGCCAGCTCGCCGTCGGAGGCGCGGGTGTGGATGTGGAGGTCGGCTCGCTGCATCGGTTCACTTGGATGGAGACGAGCTCACCGCCGGACCCGCGGACCGGCGGCGAGCGCGCGTGGCGGCGGATGGAGACGCGCAGGGACCGCTCACGGGCGCCAGGCCAGCCCCAGCCCCCAGTCCGCCCCGTCGGCCAGGTTGATGTCCAGCCGCAGGGTCACGCCCCCCGAGAAGGCGAAGTCGGCGCCGACGTCGGCCAGCACGTCCACGTCGGTATTGAACTCTTCGCCGGTGAAATGCGTCATCACGGCCAGGCGGGGGTGGATGTAGGGCGTGACGGTGAAGGTGCCCGCCGGCAGCGCCTGTCCCACGCTGAACCCCACCTGCCCGCCCAGCTGGCTGGGGCCGCCCGCCACCACCTGCGCGCCGGCGGTGAACGCCAGGCCGATCGGCGCCCCGGCCAGCACCACGGGGTTGCGAAGCTCGAGCCCCGCCAGCAGCGCGCCCTCCTCCCCCACGTCCGCGTAGCCCACACGGATGCCCACGTCGCTGCCGCCGCGCGACAGCCGCCGCCAGATCCCCTCGATCGCCACGTCGCCGATGTCGCTCACGTAGAGGCCGAAGTCACTCGTCGGCACGGGCGACATGAAGGGCGGCGTGAACACCTGCGCCTGCGCGCTCCCGCCGACGAGCGCCGCGGCCAGCGCCGCCGCTGCCGCGATGCGGATGTGCTTCATCTTCTTCCCCTGCACCGTCTGGTTCCAGAACGAACGAATGCCCGCGAACGGCCCCGGTATAGGCCGGCGGGCTTCTCCGTGTTCCCGCGGGTTCAAGTTCCGGACCAGGGGTGATGGGGTGATGGGGTGATGGTGATGGGGAGCGGCTGGGTACAAACCGGGTAGATTGTTTACAGATCAATCCGGGAGGATCGTTGACAGTCAGAGATTAACGTGCATGGCACACCAAGGAGGTGAGTCATGCCCTGGCTGCAGACGAATCCGATGGATGAGCGCGTGCGGTTCATCGT
>DATAAG010000308.1:0-21042 GCA_036260235.1 Longimicrobium sp. | reverse complement strand
CGCCTCACAGGTGCTTCAGGGCTCCGGTTGCCCGGTTCACCCCGCCTGTTTGGCTACATGTCTCACAGGCATTTCACATGGTGAACTCCTTTCAGTTCACAAGAGAGGTCAGGCTTCGCCTGACGCACCAGAGAAGCAGAGGAACCATCTCCGTTACTCTGCTTCTCTGCTGCTCCGCGTGGAATGATTTCTCGTTACTCGTACCACTGGCCGTTCTGCAGGAAGCGCGCGAACGCATCCCAGTCCAGGTGCTCGAGCGGGTAGATGGGGCGCTCGATGTCCGCCGCATCCATGGTCGTGATCGTACCATCCGGCGCCACGGTGGCCACCGGCCCGTTTACGAGGACCCGGCCGCCGTCCTCCGGCTCCCATCCGCCGAACGTCCCTTCCACTCCCGCCTCGATGAAGCCGGCGGGATCGAAGTTGTACCAGGGTGACCCGCCCGGTGCCTCCACCCCGAACCAGCGCATCTCGTTCTCCAGCGTCCCGGCCGCCGCCATCTCGCGCAGGTCGCGGATCTGGCTGACGATCAGCTGCTCCCACCGCGCGAACCCCTCCCCGGTCTCGGGCTGGAGGCGGGGCTCGCTCGCCAGCGGATCTTCGGGCGGGGTCGCCGTAAACGCATCCTCCAGCAGGCGGACCAGCGTCTCCACCTGCAGGATCGGACGTTCGCGCAACTCGCGGCCGAGCCACCACAGGGCGGACAGGTACTCCTCCAGCGTGCGCGCGGAGCCCCGGTGCGCTTCGATGAGCGCGCGGACGGCGAGGTACAGGTCGCGGTTGGTGGCGGGCATGGCGAGCGAAGGTTGGATGATCGGCAGCCGCTTGTCAGCGTTCCGGCGGCGGGGTAATTTGCAGGCCTCGGCGCACGCGCGCATCCCCACCATCCGCAAGTTCCAACGCAGCATCCACTTGAGAGACATCGCGCTGTACCACGGCGACGGCCGCGGCTGGATCGAGGTCATCACCGGGGTGATGTTCAGCGGCAAGAGCGAGGAGCTGATCCGGCGCGTGCGCCGCGCCCTGATCGCCCAGCGCCGCGTGCAGGTGTTCAAGAGCGCCCTGGACGACCGCTACGCCGGCGTCCGCACCATCAGCTCGCACGACGGCTCGGGGGTGGAAGCCGTCCCCGTGCGCTCGTCGGTGGAGGTGGCGGAGCACGTGCACCCGTACACGCAGGTGGTCGCCATCGACGAGATCCAGTTCCTGGACGACGGCATCGTCGACGTGATCAGCCTGCTGGCGGACAACGGCGTGCGGGTGATCGTGGCGGGAATCGACATGGACTTCCGCGGCGAGCCGTTCGGCCCCATGCCGCGCGTGCTGACGGTGGCGGAGACGGTGGACAAGCTGCACGCCATCTGCATGGTCTGCGGCAACCCGGCCACGCGCAACCAGCGGCTGGTGGACGGCGCCCCCGCGCCGTACGAGAGCCCGCAGATCCAGGTGGGCGGCAGCGAGGCGTACGAGGCGCGCTGCCGCCGCTGCCACGACGTCCCCAGCGACCAGCGCTACCAGACGTCGCTGCTGGACCTGCTGGGCAGCACCCCCACCGACCCGGTGGTCCTCACCCGCGAAAGCCTCAAGCGCCGCGCCTGAGCGGGTGTTGCTGCATCCGGCAGATCCGTTTCCTGAGGGAGGCGCCGCGCCTGTCCCGGCGTTCACACCGCACCCAGGCGCCGGCCGAAGGATCTTGCGGGCACGACCGAGGGGCTGGCCCTGTACCACCGAGCCAGCGGCCAGGTGACCGGGAGAAGATTCTTCGGTCGCGCGCAAGCGGCAGTACGGACGCGGTTTCCGTGTGGCGCTCCCTCAGGAAGACAACGGCTTCGTAGCGGGGTTCAGCAACCCTCTCCCAGCAGCCCGCCCCTCCCCCTCCCGGAATGAGACCATGCACCGGGTCCCCGCCTTCATCCTGCTGATCGCCCTTCTCACCGGCGGCTGCGCGCCGGCGGGGCACCCCGCGCCGCGCTTCGCCGAAGCGGAGGCGGACTCGGCGGCGGTGATGTTTCCGCGCGTGTCGCCGCGCTCGTTCGTGATGCAGACGTGGCGGCCGGCGCACGTCTCGTTCATCGAGATCCGGCCCGGCAGCGGCGAGGTAGCGGCCTGGCTGAACGGTGCCGCGAGCCGTCCGATGGAGGCGGGGAGGCACGCGGTGCCGCTACAGGGCGGCTCCAGCGTGCGCGGACGCTCCGCGGCGGCGCGCGCCTGCAGCCGCCCGGGCGAGCTGCCGTTCTACGACCCGGCGCTGGCGCGGACGGTGGCGAGCTCGGCCGACATCCGCGAGGTGACCGTGCGCGGCAGACGGGTGTGGTGCGTCCGCCAGCCCAGCGCGTCCGCGGACGATGGACGCCGGGAGCGGCACGTGGTGATCCTGGTTTCCGCGCAGCCGGTGGACGACGCGGTGCTGGAGCAGGCGCGCGCCGCGTTCAACGCCCGGTACGGCGGCAGCCCCGGCGAAGGAGGCGAGCTGTCGCGCACCTTCTCCGAGCTGGTGACGCCGCGGTGGCCCGGGAGCGTCGGGTACTACCTCCGCATCCCCGTCCGCTGACCCCGACGCCGTACACGGCCGAGCCGCCGAATCCGCGCAGGGCGGATTGGTTCGCTCCAGCGGGCGGACGGCACGTTGCCCGGATCAGGATCGCGATCGGCGCCGTCGCTTCGGCCGGATGCAACCACGCTGCGTCCGACGGTATCGAAGACCGCATCCCTTGCGGACGGCCCGCGGGGGATGCAGGTTTTTTAGCACACCGAGGTGCCATCCCGGCTTGCGGCCGCCCCTCCGCCGCGCGCAGGTCATCATCCACCCGTCGTGCATCGATGCCAATCCGCCCCAGACACCTGATCGCGCTGGCCGCGCTGTTGCTGGCCGCCGCGCCCGCGCACGCGCAGGAGCGGCGCCCGCTCACCGCGCTGGACTTGTACCACATCAAGACCGCCGGCGGCGTGGCCATCTCGCCGGACGGGCGGCGGGCGGTGTTCGTGCTCACGGAGGTGGACAGCGCCGAGAACCGCTACCGCCGCGACCTGTGGATCGCCAACACCGACGGCACCGGGCTGCGGCGCCTCACCTGGACCAACGCCCGCGGCATCGGCGGCGCCGCCTTCTCGCCCGACGGGCGGATGCTGGCCTTCACGCAGGCACGGCAGAGCAACGTGGGGCCGGGCGGCCAGGTACGCGGACAGATCTGGATCCTGCCGCTGGCCGAGGGCGGCGAGGCGTGGCCGCTGACGAAGCTGGAGACGGGCGCCTTCGCCCCCGTGTGGTCGCCGGACTCGCGGCGCATCGCCTTCATGTCGGAGCACACGCCGGAGCAGCTGGCGGCGGACTCGGCGAAGAAGGAGGAGGAGCCGAAGATCGACGCCGGCGCCATCCGCAACATCGACGACGACCGCGCCGCCGCGCTGGCCGCCATTCGCGCCCGGCTGGCCGCCAACGCCCGCGAGCAGGACCCGCGGGTGGTGACGCGGCTGGACTACCTGGGCGAGACCGCCATCCAGGACGAGAGCTACGCGCAGATCTACGTGGTGGACGTGCGGCAGGACGCCACCCCGGTGCAGATCACCCGTCACCCGTACGGCATCGGCGTGCCGGAGTGGACGCCGGCGGGCGACTCGCTCATCTACAGCGCCGCCCCGCCCCGCGGCGACTACCACCCGGACTACGAGCTGGAGTCGGACCTGTACGTCTCCGCGGCGGACGGCCGCGGGCAGCCGCGCGTCATCCGCCTGCCGGGGAGCGGCGAGGACGGCCCCGAGGTTTCGCCGGACGGGCAGTACATCGTCTACACGCGCGGCCAGAGCGACCCGGACTCCCTCACCGCCACCAACGGCGAGCTGATGGTGATGCGGCGCGACGGGACGGAGCACCGCAGCATCACGGGGGCGCTGGACCGCGCGCCGCAGGGGTACATCGTCACGCCGGACGGCTGGCTGTACTTCAGCGCCCAGTCCAACGGCGCGGTGCCGCTGTACCGCACGCGGCTGGACCGCATCGACCCGCAACCGGTGGTGCAGGGGCCGCGCGGCGTGATCTCCTGGGACGCGGGGGGCGGGCGCATCGCCTGGGCGGAGATGAACCCGCAGCGCCCCAGCGACGTGTACGCGGCGGACGGCTCCGGCAGCGGGCAGGTGCGGCTGACGGCGCTGAACGACTCGCTCCTGTCCCAGGTGTACGTGAGCGACTACCACGAGATGTGGTACCCGTCGTTCGACGGCCGCCGCATCCAGGGCTGGTACCTGCTGCCGATCGACCATCGCCCCGGCGACCGCCGCCGTCCGCCGCTGGCGGTGCAGATCCACGGCGGTCCGCACGCCATGTGGGGCCCGGGCGAGGCGAGCATGTGGCTGGAGTACCAGATGCTGGCCGGCGCGGGGTACACCGTCTTCTTCTCCAACCCGCGCGGCTCCGGCGGGTACGGCAACGAGTGGCTGCGCAGCATTCGCCGCAACTGGGGCACGCCGCCGGCGCGCGACATCCTGACCGGCGCGGACAGCATGATCGCCCGCGGGCTGGCGGACCCGGCGCGGCAGGTGGTGACGGGGGGCAGCTACGCCGGCTACATGACCACCTGGCTCATCGCCAGGGAGGCGCCGGAGCGCTTCAAGGCCGCGGTGGCCGCGCGCGGCGTGTACGACCTGGGCATCTGGTACTACAGCAGCAACACGTGGCGGCTGTTCGAGGGCGAGTTCCACACGCGGCCGTGGGAAGACCCGGAGATCACGCGCGAGCAGTCGCCGCTGACGTACGTGGCCAACATCCAGACGCCGCTGCTGCTGCTGCACGCCGACACGGACTTCCGCGCCACCATCGCCAGCGCCGAGGCGCTGTTCCGCGCCATGAAGGTGCTGGGCAAGGAAGTGGAGTTCGTGCGCTACCCGCGCGAGGGCCACGAGCTCACGCGCGCCGGCGAGCCCAACCACCGCATCGACCACATGCTGCGCACGCTGGAGTTCTTCGAGCGCTACATCACGCACTGACGGCCTGAGGCGGGCGGTGGCAGCGGGATGACGATCGAGGGGCGTCGCGGAAATCCGCGGCGCCCGTCGTCGTTGGCCCCTCCCCCCGGCCCCCTCCCCGCACAAACTGCGTGCGGAGAGGGGGAGGTGGAAGCCGACAGGTCCGGATGCTTCGACCGGCATCGAACTGGCCCCCTCCCCCGGCCCCGCTCCGCGCCGCTCCGCGGGAGAGGGGGAGAATTCGAGTGTAGCTCGGATGGTGCCGCGCGAGGGGGGGCGCCCCCTTCGGCGAGCACCACTCGCCCACCTCCCCCAAAACCCCCCGGGGAAGCTTGATGCAGCCGAGAGATCCAGAATCTCCAGCCGGCATCTCACTGCGCCCGCGGGGGCCCCCTCCCCCCGGCCCCCTCCCCCGCTGCGCGGGAGAGGGGGAGACTTCGAACGCGCTCCGGACGGTTCTGCCATCCCCCCACGCAGCCTCCGCCGTTCTCCCTATTCCCTATTCCCTATTCCCTATTCCCTATTCCCTATTCCCTATTCCCTATTCCCTATTCCCTGTCCCACGCTGTCGCCGCGGATCATCAGCAGCGTGTCGGCGGCGGCGCGCTTGGGGCGGCCTTCGCTGCAGTACGCCTGCGTCACCTGGCTGGAGTTTCGGCATCCCACGTCGCTGCCGCAGCGCTGCTGCTGCCACTCGACGCTCCGGCGCACGGCGGTGATGGGCGGCACGTTCTCGCAGAAGCCCGGTGATTCACGGCTGTACTCCAGGCAGGCACGGACGAACGCGCCCGCCGCAAAGCCCTCCGCCAGGCTCTTCTGGTCATTCGCGCGCCGCGTGCCCTCGGCGAAGCACGCCTGCTCGTCGTGCGCCAGCCCATACCGCGCCCCCTCGCGCGCGGCGGCGCCGGCCGCGGACTCCAGGTCGTTGCGGTTGCGGTTCCACCAGAGCAGCCACGACACCACCAGCGCCACCACCAGCAGCGCCACCACGCCGCACCCGATCAGCCCCACCTTCATGCAGCCGCGCCCGGACTCCCCCTGCCGCCGCGGGGGCGGAGGCGGAATCGGCGCGTACGAGCCGCGCGGCGGAGGTTGCGGATCGCTCATCCGGAAATCGGCTGCGCCGTCGTGATGGAAGGAATCGATCCGTGCGGTTCAGTCGTGGTCCAGCGCTTCCAGCATCCGCGCCTGCTCGCGCCGGGCGAGCTCCCTGAGCGCCGTCTCCCAGTCCGTGCGGTCGTGCATCGCCGCGGCCTGGGCCTCGATCCAGATCTCCCGCAGCACCACGTCCAGCAGCCCCACCGCCTGCCCCTCGCGCGTGCGGCGCAGCTCCGCCACGTGGCGGGCCAGGGGCAGCAGCTCCTCGGGGATGTCGGCCTCCGGATGCAGGTAGGCGCGGCCGGCGGTCTCGTCGGTGCGCCCTTCGCCCGGCTGCTCGCGCCGGGGGCCGGGCGGGCGGTAGCGGTGCGGATCGGCGGAGACGCGGACGGCGATGCTCCCTTCGGCGAACGGCTGCCACCAGTCGATCAGGCCGCCGTTCAGCTCGTCCAGCAGCTTCTCCACCGCGGCGCGGATCGGTCCCTTGCGGCCGCCGGCGCGGCGGGCGCGCTCCACGATCAGCAGCAGGTCCGCGCCCGGCTGCTCGTGCGCGAACGACTGGATCCAGCGGAGCGCCCGCTGCCGGGCCGTGTCCGGCCCTTCGCCCTGCAGGTCCAGCCGGCGGGTGGGCGGGTAGTGCCGCGCCTCGTATTCACGCGAAAGCTCGTTCAGCCGCATGGACGAGTGCGTAAGTGCGTCAGTGCGTGAGTGCGTGAGTGCGTAAAGCTGCACCCGCGGGGGTGAACGCACGGACGGGGCCGCGGCTTCGGCAGGCAGCGAGTCCGCGGCAGCGCGATCGAAGTTCAACCTCCCCCAGGGTTTTTAGGGGGAGGTGGGCGAGTAATGCGAGCCCGGAGGGGGCGCGCGCTCGGCAGGATGCCTGCCATTCCGTGCACGAGATGCCGTGCTCCCCTCTCCGCGCGGCAGTTTGCGCGGGGAGGGGCCGGGGGAGGGGCGCCAGCGGAACGTCGATTGCACTCCACCGCGGTCCTGGACCGGACGCACAGCAAAGGAGGCATGGATGCGCTACGACCGGGGATACGGCCGCGACTTCCAGGCAGGGCGCGGCGGCGGGATGGGGCGGTACGACTACGGACTGCGCGGCTACCGGCAGACGGCGCCGGAGCGGCGGCCCGTCGGCATGCGCACGTACCGGTACGGCGGCAGCTACGACCGCGGCCTGTTCGGCCAGGGTGGACTGCCCAACCGGGTGACCCAGCGCTACAACCGCGAGTACGTGTATCCCGAGCCCGACCGGCTGGAGGTGAACTACGCGCCCTTCGGCGGCGACGTGGAAGGGCGCGTGGTGGACAGCACCGAGTACTGGCGCCCGTACGCCACCCTCGGCGGCTCGCGCACCTGGCGCGGCGGCGGCCTGCCGATGGGCTGGGAGCGCGGCCCCGGCTACGGCGGCTACGACCGCGGCTTCCGCCGCTACGGCCGCGACTACGGCGGCCCGATGCGGTAGGAACAAGGTTCAGGTGCCCAGGTTCAAGTGCCCAGTAGAAAACTCTCTACTGGGCACCTGAACCTGGGCACCTGAACCTTTCCCTTCCCTACGCCGCCCGCCCCCGCCTTCCCGCATGCCGCCGCCCGTCGCGCGCATCCACCCGCGTGCGCCGCCGCCGGCCGCCACGCCGCTTCCAGCCGTCCAGCGACACCACGTGCTCGTCCTCCTCGTCCCCGGCGTCGCCCAGGTAGGGCTGGTGTCCCGCGTCGGGCCTGCGGCCCTCCGCCGCGCGGTGGGCGCGCTGCCGCTCGCGCTCCAGTTCGCCGAACACCTGCTCCGCCGGCGCCTCCCACACCAGCGCCAGCGTGCCGATGAGGGTGGCCAGGCACCGCGCGATGGTGTCCGCGTGGCGCCCGGCCTCCAGCGGCAGCGAGCCGGGAAGCGGGCAGCTGGGCCCGTGGGGCACCGAGGCCCGCTCGCGCGCGCGCTCGATGCGCACCCCCGCCGCCGTCATGATGCGCCGCGCCGCGTAGCGCCGGCGGTGCAGCCGGCGCCCCGCGCACAGCCGCTGCAGCTGCGTGCGCCAGGGAGCGCCGCCGGCGGAGCTTTCCGCCAGCAGCCACACGGCCGCGTACAGCTCCGCGAAGATGCGGACGTCGATCTGGCGGACGGTTTCGGGATCGAGGGCGGAAAGGTAGTCCAGGAAGGCCACGATGCGCCGCGGACGGGCGAGAAGGAAGAGGACGACTTCCTGGCAGCCCCGCCGGTGGTTGCACCGGGCGCAGGCCGGGACGATGATGCGGGCGTCTTTTCTGCGGCCCCCGCGGGCGCGGGGGATGACGTGCTCGCGGGTGAGAGGCCGGTCCGGGGCCGCGGGGGCCCGGCAGTACACACACTTTCCGGTCTTGATGCGGTGCTCCAGCTCCCGCTGCAGCGTGCCGCCCTGTCCGTTTCCTCGCACGTGGGCTCCCGGTGCGATAGGAGGCGGCGGATCCCTCCGCCGTGTGCGCCGCGTGCAGCCGCCCTCGCGGACTGCTGCGCGCGGGGAAGTTGGCCTGCGTTCGTAACGCCTGAAAGAAAGTTCGGTGCCAGACAGGGCCGTTGCGCGTATCAGCCGCGCCACGGTCCCGCCTGGCTTATCTACCGCGCCTCCATGTCGTGTGTTTCAGTGCCGTACCGCTGGCAGGGGTGGGGCGAGGGGTTGCGATCCCGCACGCGAATCGCGCCTCTCCTCCACTATATGTAGTGCATCCCGTTCGCACAACAGAAATTATTTTTCGATGACGGCATGCCTGCCCGGCCGGGTCATGCGGTCATCAGAAGGTGTATCCGCCGCTGAGACCCACGGAGGGCATGAACCCGCTCTCCGGGTACGCTACGTCGCCGCCGAGGCCCAGGAACGGTGTGAAGCCGGCGCGAAAGATGAAGCCCTGGACCGCCGGCTGGTAGCGGTACCCCAGCGTGCCGGTGAGCGAAGCGAACATGGCGCTCGTGCTTCCGTCTTCGAAGGGAACGTCCTGGCTCTGGTGGCCGAACAGGACGCCGGCGCCCACCTCCAGCCGGCTCCTGCCCGAGCCGAACAGCCAGGAAGCGGAGACCGGCACCGTGACGAGCTCCTTCCGCGCCTCCTCCCCCAGGAACAGGTCGTCCGCGGCCCAGGCGCCCACGCCGATCCGGAGCGCCGCGTGGTCGGACAGCTTGCGGTCGTAGTTCACGGAGTAGAGCCCGCCGTTGCCCAACACCTCCAGGAACACGCTGTTCATGGCGGGGGCGCCGCCGTCCTGCCCGGCACAGGGGTGAACGGCCAGCAGGAGGGCGGCGGCGGCGATCAGCGACGTCTTCATCTGCGGCGAGGTTCGGGTGGCGAGCAGCTTCACGCGGCGGCGATGACGGAAGGATCGCGCCGCTCCCCACGTGCCCGCCCCGGCACGACGCGGATCAGTTCGCGACCCCGGGCCGCCTTGCGCCGGAGGCCGGGGTGTCGCCCTGCGCCGACGCCTGCCGGTGGCGGTCCAGCGTACCGTCGCGCCGCAGCCCGCCACAGGTGTTCCGGCGGAGGGCCCCGACCACCACCTGGTCCGCGGACGCGCTGTCACCGGCCGTGCGAGCCCGGCCGTACGCGAGAAGGCAGCGCTCCACGCCCGCCGGGCGGTACTTCGTCGACACCCACCCGAAGCCCACGATCAGCGCGGACACGACGAGAACGGCCGGGGCGCGCCGCATCCACAGGTGGATGGTCAGCGAGCGGTGCAGCCGGCGGCGGCGGTTCTGCCTGGCGTTCATGACCGGTCGTACGGACCTTCCATGCCGGCCGTTTCACATCGATCACGGCGGCAAGGGCAGTCCGCGAAGGCGGACTTCGCAACGTTCCAGCGGCGAATCCATACGCTCCTGGAGGCGGACTGGACGATTCCCTGATCCGTTCCGCAATCGGCTTCATCCGCTCCCGGGGTGGGCCGATCGGCCATCCCGCACGGCAAAACCGCCCGCCGGGATCGTCCCGGCGGGCGGCGTTCATCCTTCCGATCGAGCGAAGCCGCTCAGTACCAGGCCGTCAGGTCGATGTCCTGGTAGTAGTGATGCAGGATCTCCTGGTAGGTGGCGCCCTTCTCCGCCATCCCCACCGCGCCGGTCTGGCTGAGGCCCACGCCATGGCCCCACCCGCCGCCGAACGCCTCGAATCCCTCCACCTCGCCCGTCCTGCGGTCGATCACGGGCTCGATGATGAAGAGCGTGCTCAGCAGGCTGCTCATCGTCCCGTTCGCGTTCACGAACTTGAGCGAGCTGCGGATGCGGTCCTTGGTGTCGTAGAACGTCCCCGCCTCGGTGACGTACTCGATCAGCTTGACCCGCCCGCTGTTGGAGCGCTCCAGCACGTTGATGGCCAGCACGCGGCCCACGTCCTGCCCCGCGTACAGCGAGATCACGTCGCTGATCTCGTCCGCCGTCCACTGGAAGCTCCAGCGGTGGTAGCGGCTCCAGTCCGCCTCGTAGTCGCCGTTCTTCCTGCCCCGCAGCGAGTTGGCGTTCGGGTTGCGGTTGATGTCGTCGAGCACGTGCTCGCTGTTGCCGTGCTGGTGGTCGCGCACGCCGCGCAGGTACGGCACCGGGTCGGAGTTGAACACGTCCTCGTTGTTGGCCGTGTAGCCGCCGCTGGTGGAGCTGAACAGCGCCTCGATGAGCTTGCCCTGGTAGGTGGCTACCACGCCCGCCGTGGCGTCCACCGCAGCGTTGCTCACCGGGTGCTCGGCGCTGTAGCCGCCGTACACCTGGTCGCTGGTCGTCGGCAGCAGGTCGTAGCCGTCGCCCGCGCGCTTGCCCAGGCCGCGGAGCGCGTAGGTACGGGCCGCCACCGCCTGCGCCTTCTGCGCCTCGAACTCCCCGTACGGCACCGGGGGCAGCTCGCGCGGCACCACGCCGTACAGGTACTGCTCGATGGGCAGCTCGTTGACGCCGGCCAGGCTCCCCGCGCTGTTGCGGACGACCTCCGCGACGCCGCGGTAGGGCAGCGTGCCGATGGTCACCAGCCCGTCGGACGAGGTGAGGACGACCGGGCCGCTGCTGAGCGCCGTGGCCGAGCCGGTGTTCACGCGGTACTGCGTGACGCCGGTGACGACGGTGATCTGGCGATAGAACGAGTCGTTGCCGGCCAGCCCCTGCGAGATGAGCAGGTTGCGATAGTTGTTGCGGACCGTGAAGCTGGCGCTCAGGGGAAAGCTGCCGATCAGCAGCCGCGTGCACGCGGGGATCACCTCGGTCATCGTGGGATGGCCCAGCGCCTCCGCCTGCGCCTTGCGCGCGTTCACGGCGGCCACGCTGCCGCACATCACCTGCAGGCGCCAGCGCGTCTCGCTCACCGAGCCCGCCTCCAGCGTGACCGTCGCCGACACGCCGCCGGTGCCGGAGAGGAGGGTGACGCCCGTCGTCTTGTTTTTGAACGTCCAGTCCGCCGCGCTCCCCAGCGTCACGCTGGTGGCCGTGGGAATCACGCCGATGCGGATGTTGCCGTTCCACGCCGCGGCGCCCACCTCTTCGTCCAGCGAGGGGCCGCCGGCACGCGCGTTCGGGCCGGTGGGATCGGCGTCGGTGCAGGCGCCCAGCGCCAGGAACAGCGCGGCGGCCGGCGCGGCGAGCCGGGTTCGCAGGGAGGTCATCAAGGCCAGTTCGGGGGATGCGGGGATGGAAGATCGGGGCGCGCGAGCGGGCCCGGGGCGAACCCCCAAGTACGTATCGAAAGCGTGATTTGTCAACCTCCGGAGCAAACCCGCGCAGGGTGCACGGTCGGAGGAGAAATCGGAAATTCCCGCCCGCTCGCGTGCGGACGCCTTCCCGGCTACCCGCCCCGCCCCCGCCCACGCGCACGGGGTGGAATCTGCACGTACAATTACGTCCGAATGGAAGCGCACCCGATGACGACGCCGGACGGAGCGGAGTTTCAATTTCTGGACTGGCTCGCCACTGTATCGTACATTCCTCCCGGATGCCGCCCTGCCGAACTCGTGCGCGCACGCCCCCACATCCACCTGCGAACACAGCGTTTGTAATGCGTTTCGTTGCGGTGCTGCCACGGGACGATGCTCCGCAGTACGCATATGTTTACTGGCAATAAACATTTAAGTATGCGCCGTACACGACCTTACGTTTATCGTCCTGAACTGGTCCTGCGCTTGCCCCGTCAGCCGCCGCCTCCGCCGACTTCGCGGCGGCTGGCGAATCAACTCCTTTTTATGGAGAGTCCCATGAACGTCGAGAGCTTCGACAAGGACATCGAGCGCACCTTCGAGCACTACGGCCCCCTCGGGGTCGATGTGCACCTGCTGGCGGTGCGCGACACGCCGACGCCCACGCACGGCGACTTCATCAGCGTAACGGTGGCCGTGCGGGTGGTGGCGCCGCCGTTCGAGTACCACGCCGAGACCTGGAACTACGGCGGCTTCAACTCGCACACGAGCGGGCCCCTGCCGCTGGGCATCCGGTTCATCGACCGCACGCGGCTGATCGGCGCGGTGGCCGCGGCGAAGGAACTCCCGCCGGGCTTCCCGCTGCCGGAGGCGTCCGGTGACCTCGTCTGGCCGCTGTCGCCCGGCGTGAACGAGCCGGTGTACTTCTTCACCGCGGGCCACGTGACCATCGTGGTGGGTGCGTACACCGGCACCGTGCTCGGCGGTGCGGACCAGGCCGCGGCGGCGGCCTGACCGGGGAGCCGCTGCCTTCACCCCGGGCTGGTGCGGGGCGAAGGCAGCGGCTATCTTGTGCGCAGCCGCCAGGGGTACTCCGTTGAGGATCACGGAGTTGAGACAGTCCCTTGGAACCTGATCCGGTTCACACCGGCGTAGGGAGCGCGGCGTGTCGCATCCGATGCACCTCATCCGCCGGCCGGTTCCATCGGCGGATGCGGACTCCATCCAGGCGCCACTCCGGACCCCCGGCGTGGCGCCTTTCTGCTGCATGGCGCCACCCGGGATCCGCACCTCGCCCGCCGCTCCGGCCGGATCGCCCGCTCCCGCAGCATGGAGACGCAGATGATCGACCGAGCCCGCCCCCAGTCCGCCACCGCCGTCCAGGGCGATTACGGCGACGCCTTTCCCAGCAGCCGCCGGGTGTACGTCGAAGGGCGCCACGGCATCCGCGTCCCCATGCGCGAGATCGTGCTGAGCGGCGGCGAGCCCCCGCTGCGCGTCTACGACACCAGCGGCCCGCTGGGTGCGGACGTGCGCCTGGGCCTTCCCTCCGTGCGCGGCGAGTGGATCCGCGCCCGCGGCGACGTCGTGGAAACGGAGCGGACGTACCGCCCGCTCCCCGGCGCGCAGCCCGTGGAGATGCCGGAGTCGCTGCATCGCCCCACGCTGCGCGGCACCGGATGCGTGACGCAGATGCACTACGCGCGGCGCGGCGAGGTCACGCCGGAGATGGAGTTCGTGGCGCTGCGCGAGGGGATGGACCCGGAGCTCGTGCGCAGCGAAGTGGCGCGCGGGCGGGCCATCATCCCCGCCAACATCAACCACCCGGAGCTGGAGCCGATGATCATCGGCCGCGGCTTCAAGGTGAAGATCAACGCCAACATCGGGAACAGCGCCGTCCGCTCCTCCATCGAAGACGAGGTGGAGAAGCTGCGCTGGGCCACGCTCTGGGGCGCGGACACGGTGATGGACCTGAGCACGGGGAAGAACATCCACGAGACGCGGGAGTGGATCATCCGCAACTCGCCCGTCCCCATCGGCACGGTGCCCATCTACCAGGCGCTGGAGAAGGTGGGCGGCGTGCCCGAGGAGCTGACGTGGGAGATCTACCGCGACACGCTGATCGAGCAGGCGGAGCAGGGCGTGGACTACTTCACCGTCCACGCCGCCGTCCTCCTCCGCTACGTGCCGCTGACGGCCAACCGGATGACGGGGATCGTGAGCCGCGGCGGATCCATCATCGCCAAGTGGTGCCTGGCGCACCACCAGGAAAGCTTCCTGTACACGCGCTTCCGCGAGATCTGCGAGATCATGCGCGCGTACGACGTCTCCTTCTCGCTGGGCGACGGGCTGCGGCCGGGCAGCATCTACGACGCCAACGACGAGGCGCAGTTCGCCGAGCTGCGCACCCAAGGCGAGCTGAACCGCATCGCCTGGGAGTTCGACGTGCAGACGATGAACGAGGGGCCGGGGCACGTGCCCATGCACCTGATCAAGGAGAACATGGACCGGCAGCTGGAGTGGTGCGACGAGGCGCCGTTCTACACGCTGGGCCCGCTGACGACGGACATCGCGCCGGGATACGACCACATCACGAGTGCCATCGGCGCGGCGCAGATCGGGTGGCACGGCACGGCCATGCTCTGCTACGTGACGCCCAAGGAGCACCTGGGCCTCCCCAACCGCGACGACGTGAAGGCGGGCGTGATCACCTACAGGATCGCCGCCCACGCCGCGGACCTGGCCAAGGGCCACCCGCGCGCGCGGGAGTGGGACGACGCGCTGAGCAAGGCGCGCTTCGAGTTCCGCTGGCGCGACCAGTTCAACCTGTCGCTGGACCCGGTGACCGCGCTGGCGTACCACGACGAGACGCTGCCCGCCGAGGGCGCCAAGATCGCGCACTTCTGCAGCATGTGCGGCCCCAGGTTCTGCAGCATGAAGATCACGCAGGAGATCCGCGACTACGCGGAGGCGGGAATGCAGGAGAAAGCACGGGAATTCCGCGACGCCGGGGGCGAGGTCTACGTCCGGGAGGCGGCCGAGGCGTAGGTCGCTGTGCCACTCGGTTGTGCCACTCTCTCTCAGCCTCAAAGGGGATGCCGGATGGGTCGGCATCCCTTTTCTTCATAGGGCAGCTCAGTTCCCCTGCGTGACCGGGCGCCTCGGGGGTCGGCGGCTGCGGTTCCGGATCTTCTTGTGCCCGAGGGATTTCTGCAGTTGCTCCATCGTCCCGCCGCGGCGGAGGAACAGGAATGCGCAGGTGTGCCGGAACTGGTGCGCCGCGTTTCCTTGCTCCTCCAGCCCGGCTTCCCTCAGCGTGTGTTTAAGAATGTCCCCACTGCTTGTTTTCCTGAGGGAGGCGCCGCTCCGAACCTGCAGCTACGGAGGGACTTTGGCGCCGACCGAAGGATCTGGCCGGCCGAACCGAGGGGCTGAGCCGCAGCGTCGCATCCGGCCCCGTGGCGTTTCGGTGCGTTGGACGCGAGCGCAATCTGCTCGACGACACGGATGGTGCGGGAACGCCGGCTGATCCACAGCCAGTCCGCCGCGGCCGCCTCCTGGATACGAATCCCCGTCCCGAACAGCAGTTCCACCAGGCGACGCCGGCTAATACCGGATCCGGAGAAACACCTGTCATTCTGAGGGAGCGCCCGCGCCGAACCGACGGATGAGCACGGAGCCTGTGGCGCGACCGAAGAATCTCCCGCCCCTCGCGCCGAACCCGCCCCGGACATCGTCCGGGGAACTCACCGTGACCGCGAGATCCTACCGCCCCAGCGTACAGATTCTTCGGTCGGCGCGCATGCTCGTGAGCGGGCGGCAAGGTCCGGAGGGCGCCTCCCTCAGAATGACAGTTCATCCGAGTTCGGGATAAGACCTTCTCCGGCGTTTTCCTGGTCCAGCCGGTCGGCCGCTTCGTCGCTGCTCCGGGTTCCAGGGGCGTACGTCCTTCTGGGGCTGCTTGGGGATCTTCGTCGAAGCGACGGGATTGGGGTCCGTTCCGAGCCAGGTGAAGAAGTTGGAGACGTGGTGCCGGGTGTTTCGTACGCTGCTCGCCTGGTATCCCTGGCTCAGAAAGTCGTCCCGGAGCTGCTGGAACGGCGCTGAGATGGTCCGGCACCCCCCGCTCCCTTCCCCGGCATGCAGGGTGGTCGAACTGCGTTTGCGTCACAACCCTTGTGGCTGAGTGCTGGCGGTGGTGGATGTCAGCTCCTCGAGTCGAAGGAGGTAGCTCTCCAGCGCAGCGGCCACATCGACCCGGCTGAAGAAGCGGTCGTCGTATTCCACGCGCAGCCACGCGCCCTCGCCACGGGGCGCGAGGCTGACACCCAGGTTGAACGGGAGGTGAAGCCGGTCGAGCGCGTACACCGGCTCCACACGCCCCCCCCATACCGCATCCCGACCAGCCCAGTTCCGGAAGTGGAGGAAGTTGAAGGTGGAGAAAAACGGCTCCCGCCCACCGCGGTCCGCCATGATCTCCGCCAGCGGATAGCGCCCGAAGAGATCGGCCTGGAGGAGGTCCTGGTGGACCGCCAGGGCCCGCCCCGCGGCGCCGCCGGAGGCGGTGGCAGGCCGTGCCACCGGCAGGAGGTTCCAGAAGAGACCCAGCCCGGTGAGCGGATCGGAGAGCCGCTCCGACCTGCCGTTCCAGACCACGCCGGCGCACGCGTCCTCCCCTCCCGAGAGCGTCGCCAGCACGTCCAGAAAGGAGCTCAGGTACAGCGCCTTCAGGGCGACCCCCTCCCGCGAAGCCGTTTCACGCAGGGCCGCGGTGAGCTCCGGCGCGACCTCGCGATCGACCCGACACCCGCGCGGGGATCCGCCGGTGCCGCCGCGTGGAGTGGGCCAGGGGGAAGACACGTGCCGCATCCGCTCCCGCCAGAACGTCCGCGCCTCGTCCGAGGCCAGGATCTCTGCCTCGAGCGCGACGAACTCACGGTACGTGTTGGGCACGGGCGCGGGGGAGACCGGCCGGCCGTCCCGGACATCGGCGTACGCCTCGAACAGGGTGTTGATGAAGTGCACGTTCCCCCATCCGTCCTCGATGGCGTGGTGCGCCGAGATCAGGAGATCAGCCACGTCGTCCCCGCGGTGGAAGATCACGAAGCGGATGAGCGAACCGGTGGGGTCGAACGGATCGAACGGGGTGTCGAGATCCTCGGCCACCCGGCCCTGGACCGTGCGCTCCTGCTCGTCAGGGGAGAGCCCGCGCAGGTCCTGGTAGCCAATGGGCACGGAAGGGCTCTCGCGGACCACCTGCAACAGGGTGCCGTCGCTTCCGGTCGTGAAGACGGTGCGGAAGATGGCATACCTGCGGACCACCTGCTCGATCGCGTGGCGGAGCGCATCGGTCGAGAGCGAGGCATCGGTGAGCCGGTACCACTGCTGCGGGTGATAGACGCCGGCGCGAGCGGCGTCCCTGGCGTACTCGGAGAGCATCACCGCCTGCATCCGGCTTGCCGGATACACGTCCTGGAACGGCTCCGGAAACACGGCCCGCACGTGGGACCGCTCTTCCTCGGGCAGGTCGGCCAAGTGGTGAGGAACTCCGGCCTCCGGCGCCCCGCCCGCCCGGGCGGCCGCGTCCGTACGCTTCGCCAGCCCGCGGATGGTCGGCGCCTCGAAAAGGTCACGGACGGTGAGCGCCATCCCACGTTTCCGCAGCCCGGCCACCACCTGCACCGCGCGCATCGAATCCCCGCCCGCGGCGAAGAAGTTCTCCAGGACTCCCACCCGCTCCGCGCCGAGCACCTCCTGCCACACCTCCTGCAGCAGGCGCTCCGCCGCCGAGGCGGGCGAGGCGTACGCCGCGCGGAGCGTCCGGCCGGCCCCGGGCCCCGGGAGGGCGCGCCGGTCCAGCTTGCCGTTTGCGGTCAGCGGCATCTCGGGGAGCACGACGAACACCGCCGGAACCATGTAGTCGGGAAGCCGCCCGGAGAGAGCGGCCCGCATGGCGGTGGGGTCTTCCGCCTCGCCGGGGTGAAGGACCACGTACGCGACGAGCTGCTTCTCGCGGTGGGCTTCGTCACGCACGAGCACGGCCGCGTCGCGGATCCCGGGCAGCTCCAGCAGCGCGGCCTCGATCTCTCCCGGCTCGATGCGAAAGCCGCGGATCTTCACCTGCTGGTCGGCGCGCCCCAGGTACTCCAGCTCGCCATCCGCGCGCCGCCGGGCCAGGTCCCCCGAGCGGTAGAGCCGCGCCGCCGGGTCGGCCGAGAAGGGGTCGCGGAGGAAGCGCTCGGCCGTGAGCTCCGGCCGGTTCAGGTAGCCGCGCGCCACCCCCGCGCCCCCGACGAAGATCTCGCCGGGGAAGCCGGGGGGAACGGGCTCCAGCCGGGGGTCCAGGACGTACAGGGAGAGGTCGGGGATCGGCACGCCGATCGGGCTCCCGGCGCGGTCCAGGTCCGCGCGGGTGATCACGCGGTAGGTGACGTGGACCGTGGTCTCGGTGATCCCGTACATGTTCACCAGCCGCGGCCGCTCGTCGCCGTGCCGCTCCATCCACGGCCGCAGCGCCTGCGGGTCCAGCGCCTCGCCGCCAAAGACGACGTGGCGCAGGCGCAGGGCGGAAGCGTCGACGCCCGAGGCGAGGTCCGCCTGCACCAGCTGCTTGAAGGCGCTGGGCGTCTGGCTCAGCATCGTCACCCCCTCGTCGACCAGGAGGCGGTGGAAGTCCTCAGGAGAGCGGGTGGTGAAGAAGGGGACGACGACCAGCCGCCCGCCGTACAGGAGCGCGCCCCAGATCTCCCAGACCGAGAAGTCGAAGGCGCACGAGTGGAAGAGCGTCCACACGTCGTCCGGCGCGAAGCCGAACCAGTGGTCCGTGGCGTCGAAGAGCCGGACCACGTTGGCGTGCGTGACCTGCACCCCCTTCGGCTTTCCCGTCGATCCCGACGTGTAGATGACGTACGCCAGAGCGTCCGGCCCCGCCTCCACGCGCGGGTTCTCCCCGCTCTCCGCCGCGATCGCCTCCGCGTCCGCGTCGATGCGGAGCGCGGCGCCGGAGAAGGCGGGGAGCTGCGGGACGAGATGGCTCGCCGTCACCAGCACCGGGACCTCCGCGTCCTCCAGGACGAAGGCGATGCGCTCCGCCGGGTAGGAGGGGTCGAGGGGGACGTAGGCGCCGCCCGCCTTGAGCACCGCCAGGACGGCGGCGACCAGCTCGGCCGAGCGCTCCAGCGCGATCCCCACCCGCGTCCCGGGCGCCACGCCCAGGGCGCGCAGCCGGTGCGCCAGGCGGTTGGCGCGCTCGTTCAGCTCGCGGTACGTCAGCGTCGCCGCCTGGAAGGTGAGCGCGGGCGCGTCCGGCCGCTCCAGCGCCCACGCCTGGAAGAGCTCGTGGATGCACGCCTGGCGCGGGATCCCGGTTACCGTCGCGCTGCAGTCCCGGAGCACCCGCTCCCGTTCCGCATCCGTCATCAGCGGGAGGTCCAGGACGCACCGGCCCGGCTCGACCGCGACGGCTTCCAGCAGCAGCGCGTACGCCCCGGCGAGGCGCTCCAGCGTGGAGACGTCCCACAGCTCCTCGCGGTAGGTGAAGCCCACTTCCAGCCCCCCCTGCCACTCCACCACCGCCACGTCCAGGTCGAACTTCGCCGCGCCCGCCCCGGTCGGGTAGTGCTCCACCGCCAGGCCCCCGAACGGCCGGGGATCACCCGCACCGTCGATGAGCGAGAACATCACCTGGAAGAGCGGCGTGTGGCGCAGGTTCCGCTCCACCTGCAGCTCTTCCACCAGGCGCTCGAAGGGCACGTCCTGGTGCTGGTACGCCCCCAGCGTCGTCTCCCGCACCCGTTCCAGCAGCTCGTTCACCCGGGGGTTCCCCGATACGTCGGCCCGCAGCGCGAGCGTGTTCACGAAGAAGCCGATCAGCCCCTCGGTCTCCCGCCGGGTGCGGTTGGCGATGGGCGTGCCCACCACCACGTCCTCCTGCCCCGACCAGCGCGCCAGCAGCAGGTCCAGCACGGCAAGCAGCACCATGTACAGCGTGGCCCCCTCGCGCCGCGCCAGCGCCCGCACCCCCTCGGCCGTCCCGGACGGGAGCGCGCGGACCACGCGCCCGCCCCGGGTGCCCGCCGTGGCCTGCCGGCGCCGGTCCGTCGGGAGCTCCAGCACGGGGGGCGCTCCCTCCAGGCGCTCGCGCCACCAGGCGATCTGCCGCTCCATGGCCTCGCCCGCCAGCCAGGCGCGCTGCCACACCGCAAAATCGGCGTACTGCACCGGCAGCTCCGGCAGCGGCGACGCCTGGCCGCGCGCGAACGCCTCGTAGAGCGCGCTCAGCTCGCCGAAGAGCACCCCCATGCTCCAGCCGTCGCTGACGACGTGGTGCATGGCCAGCACCAGCACGTGCTCCTCTTCCCCCAGGCGCAGCAGGTGGGTGCGCAGCAGCGGCCCCCGGCGCAGGTCGAAGGGACGCTGCGCCGCTTCCCGCACCCGCCGGCGGGCCTCGGCTTCGCGCTCCGCGGGAGCCAGGCCCGACAGGTCGGTCCGCTCCAGCCGTGCCTCGCCCGCGGGGTGCACCACCTGGAAGGGCACTCCCCCGGTCTCGCCGAACGTGGTGCGCAGCGCCTCGTGCCTGCGCACCACCTCGCCGAGCGCGCGCTCCAGCACGCGCGGGTCCAGCGGCCCGCGAAGCCGCAGCGCGGACGGCATGTGGTAGGCGGTGCTCCCCGGCTCCAGCTGGTCGATGAACCACAGCCGCTGCTGCGCGAACGACAGCGGCAGCGGCGAGCCGTCCCGCGGCACCGGCACCAGCGGCGGGACTCCGGCGTCGGCGGCCGTCTCCGCCCGGAGCGCCTCCACGCGGCGCGCCAGATCCGCCAGCGTCGGCGCCTCGAACACCGCCCGCAGCGGCAGCTCCGTCCGGAACGCCTCCCGCACCCGCGAGACCAGCCGTGTGGCGAGCAGCGAGTGGCCTCCCAGGTCGAAGAAGTGGTCCTCCGCCCCCACCCGCTCCACTCCCAGCACCTCCGCCCAGATCCCCGCCATCCGCTCCTCGGCCGGCGTGCGCGGCGCCACGTACGTCGCGCCGCCCGAGCCGAGCGTGTCGGGCGCGGGCAGCGCCCCGCGGTCCACCTTGCCGTTGGCGGTGACGGGGAATGCCTCCAGCACCACGAAGGCGCTCGGCACCATGTACTCCGGTAGCCGGGCGCGGGCGGCCTCGCGAAGCGCGGGTACGAGCGCGCGCATGCGGCGGCCCCACTGCGGGTCGTTGGCGTAGCTCTCCCACGGCCGCTCCGCATCCACCGCCACGGGGAAGTGCGCGACCCCGCCGGCCGGATGGAAGAGCACGTCCAGCGTGCCCGCCGCGCCGGGCCGCACCTCCACGGCACAACCCATCTCCTCGCCCAGCGC
>DATAAG010000307.1:0-8162 GCA_036260235.1 Longimicrobium sp. | reverse complement strand
GCATACCGGGAGTTCACCGACGACGGCGGCCGCGCGTGGCGGGTGTGGGACACCTTCCCGCAGAAGCGCGAGTTCGTCTCCCCCGGCTTCGAGGACGGGTGGCTGAGCTTCGAGGCGGAGGGGGAGAAGCGCCGGCTGGCCCCCGTGCCGCCGGGGTGGGAGGACGGGACGGAGGTGCACCTGCGCGTGCTGCTGCGCGCGGCCGGGCAGGCGGCGGGGAGCGGGAAGGCGGGGGGCTGAGGCGGAGGGAACGGGTCGGGAACGTGCCGCGAAAGGCGGGGAAGTGGAGACGAGACGCACCGTCCTGGTGGTGGAGGACGACGAGGACCACCGCGCCATCACCACCATGGCGCTGGAGCACGCCGGCTTTCGCGTGGTCTCGGCGGTGAACGGGGCCGCCGGGGTGGACGAGGTGGTGAGGGAGCGCCCGGACCTGGTGCTGATGGACGCCAGCCTGCCGCAGATGGACGGCTGGACGGCGACGGTGAAGATCAAGGAGCACGCGCCGGACCTGTGCGTGCTGATCGTCTCCGCGCACGCCATGCCGCAGCACCGGGAGATGGCCGCCGCCGCCGGGTGCGACGGGTACTACACCAAGCCCATCCTGCCCGCGGAGCTCATCCGCATCGTCCGCGACTGCATCGACCGCCAGGGGCCGTGAATCCGCGGGCACCCGGCCTGCGGAATCCGGCGGACAGGTGTTTCCGCAATTCGGTATTGAACGGAGGAAATAGAGAGTACGCAGAGGCAGAAAGAACCGCCGGAGTCCTCTGCGTACTCGCCTCTTTCTCCGCGTACTCCGCGTTCACACCGTCCGTCGTCTGGCGATGAACGTCAGGTGCCGCCGTTGGGGGGGATCTCCTCGCCTTCGGGGAGGATGGGGCGCTTGGTGCGCAGGTTGAAGCCGTAGCCGCTGGGCAGGGTGTGGATCACTGCGTCGGTGATGGCCAGCGTCTCGTCGTCGGAGGCGTCGGGCGCGTTGCTGTGCGTCACGCGGCCGTTGAACACCATCACCACGCCCTGGCCCAGGACGGTGAAGCGGTCTCCGGGCACCAGATCCAGCGCCGTGTTCTCGTCGATGCCGATCCCCAGCACGTTGGGGTTGTGGGCGAAGATGGTCATCAGCCGGCTCACCCGGCCGCGCTGGTTGAAGTGCGTGTCGACCACGGTGTCGCGCCAGTAGCCCAGCCCCGGGGCCAGGCTCACGTCCTCGCGCCTGACCGTCCCCTTCTCCGCCCCGCCGATGATCATCACGCTGCTCATGGCGGCCGCGCCGGCGCTGGTCCCCGCCACCACCAGCCCGTCGCCGTACAGCCGTCCGCGGATGGTCTCGCAGAACTCCGTCCCCGCGATGAGCGCGGTGAGCCGCAACTGGTCGCCGCCGGTGAAGAAGACGGCGGTGGCGCGCTCCACCGCCGCCACCAGCTCCGGGTCCTGTGCCTGCGCGCGGTCGGTGATGGGCGCGGGGATCACCTCCGTGACGCCGATCTTCTCGAACAGGCTGCCGTAGACGTCGACCTTGTCCTCCGGCTTCTCGGAGGGGGACGAGCAGATGATGATGCGCGCGCGTTTGCCGCCGGCCATCTTCACCAGCCGGGGGAGGATGGTCATGTCCTTGTCGTCGGGGTCCTCCGCCCCGCCGATCACCAGCAGCCGGCCAGCGCGCTCCGGCACCTGCTTGCGCTCCGTCTTCTTCTCGGCCGCGCGGCCGCGCTCCTTCTCCCGTTCCGCCTGCTTCTCCGCCGCCATCGGATTCCCCGTTCCGCTGTGTGGATGCGACCGTTCGGCCGCGTCATCCGCTGGACCTGTCCCGTCCTTCCCCCGCCCCCGCTGTCATTCTGAGTCCTTAACGGCTGCGCCGATCCTGTAGGACGAAAGACGTCGAGAACGAATCTCTCGTCCCCATCAACCTCCCCCAGGGGTTTTGGGGGGAGGTGGGTGAGTCATGCGAGCCCGGAGGGGGCGCGGCGGCTCGCACCGGACCTTTCCGTTCAGGAAGGGCGCCGGCTCCTACCGATCCTTGCCGCGGTCCATCGGCGCCGAGCGAAGAACCGGGTCGCCGGAGTGCAGGGTCTCCGCCCGCGCGCCGAGCTCCGGGATCCGCGCAGGGGCGGGACGCTGCGCTACGCCGCCAGATCCTTCGGTCGCGCACACGCATCCAGCGTGACGATGGTCCTGCACGGCGCTCCTTCAGGATGCTCTCGACCCGTTCACCCGTTCACCCCATCACTCCATCACTCGATCACTCCATCACTCCATCACTCCATCACTCCATCACTCCATCACTCCATCACTCCATCACTCCATCACCCTCCCGTCCCTCCAGCCGCACCCGCCGGTCGCTGTCCTCCAGCCAGTGCTCCGGCTCCACCACCTCGCCGTCGCGCACCATCACCTTGCCCTCGGAAAGGACGTGGACGATGTCCAGCGACCCTTCCTCCAGCAGCAGCACGTCGCCCGCGCACCCCTTCCGCAGCTCGCCCTTCTCCCGGAGCTTGAGGATGCGCGCGGTGTTGCGGGTGGCAAGCGGCAGCACCTGCTCCAGCGCGAAGCCGTGGTGCTGCACGCAGTCGCGCAGCTGCAGCCACAGGCCGGAAGGGCTGGTCATCGACGCGTCCGACGAGACGGTGAGCAGGTCCGGGGGGCCGCCGTGGTCGCGCCACCAGCGCACCCAGCGGTGCAGGTCGCGCTCCACCACGTCCACGTCGCACGGCATTCCCCGCTTCGCCAGCTCCAGCGCCTGGCGCATCAGCTTCTCGTCGCGCTCCACGTGCGTGGCGTAGAACCACGACGGCTCCACGTTGAACTCCTCCAGCACGGCCTGCACGGGCTCGAGCCGCGTCTCCGCGTCGCCCACGTGCACGTGCACCAGTCCGGCCTTCTGCGCCAGCATCCCCCCGACGTGCGCGTCCACGGCCACGCGGGCCAGCTCGCGGGACTCGTGCGGCAGGGCACGCACGTCGCTGATGGCCACCTCGCCCGCGCCGATCACCTCCTCGATGAACATGATGTCTTCACGCACGTTCTGCAGGATGGAGTTGGGCGGCAGGTCGTAGCCGCCCGTCCAGCAGAAGGCGTTCAGCCCCTGCTCCTTGAGCGCCTTGGCCTTGGCGAGGAGCCCGGGCATGGTCTTCATGGTGGTGTCCACGCCCAGCGTGCCCACCACGGTGGTGATGCCGCAGCGCACCAGTTCGCTGATGAAGAACTCCGGCGTCTGCGTGCTGAAGCCCGTCTCGCCGCTCCCCCCCAGGAGGTGGATGTGGGGATCGATGAGGGCCGGCGTGACGATGCACCCCCGCGCGTCGATCACCTCGCAGTCCGCGCCCAGAGATTCCAGCGCCCGTCGATCCACCTTGCCCACCTTTGCGACGTGCCCGTCCGCCAGCAGCACGTCCTGCTCGCCGCACGGCCGGGGATCGTAGACGCGCCCGCCCTCGATCAGCGTCAGCATCGATCCGTCCTGCACCCGGCTCCCCCGCCGCGTCCGTTCACCCCGTTCATCTTTCCACCGTCGCTGGTTCGACCCCTGCAACCGGCCGCACGGTGCATGCGGCGGGCGCCGTCCCCTCTTGCACGCGGCGGTCCACGCCGGAAACACTGTTCACCATCTGGCCGAAAGATTGCATCGCCGTATAAACATCTGGTGCGGGGGGGGGGCACCCCTTCTCGTCGACCGCAGCCTCCCCCCGCAGAGCAGGTTTTCATGAGCAGCAATCGATTCGAGAACTTTACGGCGCAGCTCCTGCCCCGCCTGCAGGAGCTGCGAGTCAACGCCCAGGCGCCCGCCCCGCGCGAGACGCTGGCGTCGGAGCTCATCGAGGAGCTGCAGACGGCCATCGAGGAACTGCGCGTCACCGAAGAGCAGCTGCTCAGCCAGCAGGGGCAGCTGGAGGATGCGTGGCTGGCCGCGGAGACGGCCAGCGACTGGAACCGCGCCCTCTTCGACGGCGCGGCCGACGCCATGCTGCTGACGGACCCGGACGGGCTGGTGCGCGACGCCAACCTGGCCGCGGCGGCGCTGCTGGGGGTGCCGGGCCGCTCGGTGCGCGGCAAGCCGCTGGCCGTCTACGTCCCCACGGACGAGCGGACGGAGTTCCGCGCCCGGCTGCGCGCGCTGGTGCACGAGCCGCTCCCCGCGCGCTTCGACCTGTGCCTGCAGCCGCGGCTGGCGGTGCCGGTGATGGTGGAGGCGTCCGTGGCCCGCTTTGCCCCGCCGGGCGCTGCGCCGGGGCTGCACTGGACGCTGCGCGACGTGACCGCCGCGCGGCAGGCGGACGAGGGAGAGCGCGATGCCGCGCGCGGTTACCTGCGCGCCCTTGGCGCCCTGCCGCACGCCGCGGTGGTGCTGGACGTGGACGGCAGGGTGGCGTTGTGGAACGCGGCGGTGGAGCGGTTGCTGGGGTGGAGCGAGGACGAGGCGGCCGGCCTGCGCGCGCCCTGCTGGGGAGAGGCGGCGGAGCGGGCCGTGGAGGCGGCGCTGGAGGCCGCGGACGAGGGGGAGGCGGCGCGGGTGACGGTGGCGGCGCGCACGCGGGACGGGCACGACCTGCCGCTGGAGGTGTGCGCCGCGCGCCTGACGGACGAGGCGGGCGACCCGCGGGGAACGGTGCTGACCCTGGCCCCCGCCCAGGCCGACGCCCCGGTGCAGACGGCGGCGCGGCCGGCGTGGACCGAGGCGGAGATGCGCCGCGTGCTGCTGGCCGGCGGCGGCGCGGTGGACCTGGCGGAGCGAATGCGGACGGGGATCGCGGCGGGGCTCTTCCTGGGCCACCTGCACCCGGGCGACCGGCTTCCCAGCATCCGCGAGGTGGCGCGCCACACCGGCGAGGACCACCGCGCCGTGAGCGCCGCCTACCGCCGCCTGGCGGCGGAGGGGGTGGTGGAGGTGCGCAACCGGCACGGCGTGCTGGTGGGGGCGGGGCCGGAGGCGCCGGAGATGCCCGCGTCGGAGACGGCGGAATGGCTGGCGGAGGTGATCGGCCAGGCGGCCGCGCTGCAGGTGAAGGTGACGCAGCTGCCGGAGCTGGTGCGCCGCTGGACGGGCGAGGTGCCGGTGCGCTGCCTGTGCGTGGACGGCACGGAGGACGGGCTGGCGGCGCTCTGCGGCGAACTGCACGCGCAGTGGGGGTTCGACACGCACCGCTTCCTGGCCGGCGGGCCGGAGTCGTCGCGGCGCGACGCGCTGGCGGCGGCGGTGCGCGACGCCAACGTGGTGGTGACCACCCCCTTTCACGCCCACGCGGTGGACGCCGCCGCACGGGCTTCGGGAACGCCGGTGGTGGTGCTGGACGCGGACCCGGAGCTGGTGGCGGCGGCGGAGGCGCGGCTGCGGACGGGGCCGCTCACGGCGGTGGTGGCCGACGCGCGCCACGGCGAGCGGCTGCGCGGCCTGACCGGCGGCGAGCGGCTGCGCATCGTGCTGGCGGACGACGCGGAGGCGGTTGCCGCGCTGGACCCGGCGGAGCCGGTGCTGATGACGCGCGCGGCGCAGCAGCGGGTGGGGCGGCCGCTGCGGCTGCTGGCGCCGGTGTCGCCCGCGTTCTCGGCGTCGCGCGCCAGAGAGCTGGCGGCGGTGCTCATCCAGCGCAACCTGCGCGCCCACCGGACCGTGGTGTGAGGGCGCCCGGCGCGCCGGACAGCGGTCTGGCGCAGAGGGCGCAGGGGCAACGAGAGGACGCAGAGGAGTTTCCGCTCCCCTGCGTCCCTGTCTTTCCGCCTGAAGGAACTGCCTCACGCAGCGTCAGCGGAGTCAACGGAGGAGAGCTTTCCCTGCTGGCTCTGCCGACTCCGTGTGGGGCCGGGCGTCGGTTTCCGGTCCGGTGATTGCTTCGCTCCCGACACGCCACAGGTGAGCAACGGGAGGCTGGCGGATGATCCGGTACGGGCCGGCGGGGTTCCAGTACAAGGACTGGGAGGGGGTGGTCTATCCCGCCCCCAGGCCGAAGGGGTTCGATCCGCTCGCCTACCTGGCGGGCTACTTCGACACCATCGAGATCAACTCCACCTTCTACGGTCCCGCCACGCCGAAGACGGTGCAGAGCTGGTTGCGGCGGGTGGAGCACAACCCCGACTTCCGCTTCGCGATGAAGCTGTACCAGCGCTTCACGCACCAGCGAAAGACGGCGTGGACGCCGGACGAGGTGCAGGAGGTGCGCGCGGGGTTCGATCCCATGCTGGAGAGCGGAAGGCTGGGCGCGGTGCTGCTGCAGTTCCCGTGGAGCTTTCAGCGCACGGACGAGAACCGCGAGTGGCTGGACGACGTGACGAAGACGTTCGGCCACTATCCGCTGGTGCTGGAGGTGCGCCACGCGACCTGGAACACGCCGGAGCTCTTCGACGCGCTGGTGGAGCGGGGGATCGGGTTCGTGAACATCGACCAGCCGCTGTTCAGGAACTCCATCAAGCCCAGTGCGCACGCCACCTCGCCCGTGGGCTACGTGCGCGTGCACGGCCGCAACTACAGGGACTGGTTCCGCGAAAAGGCGGGGCGCGACGAGCGCTACGACTACCTGTACTCCCCCGCGGAGCTGCAGCCGTGGGCGGAGCGGACGAAGGAGATCGCGGAGGAGCCGCCCACGGAGGACGTGTTCGTGGTCACCAACAACCACTACCGCGGCAAGGCGGTCGCCAACGCGCTGATGCTGCAGTCGATGGTGGAGGGAAAGAAGGTCCCCGGTCCGCCCCCCCTCTTCGACGAGTACGGCGAGGTGCTGGAGAAGTACGCCCGGCCGGAAGAGGCCGCGGCGGGGCAGGACTGACAAGCATCCGCGGGAGGAAAAGCGAGAGGACGCGGAGGGATGCCTCCGCGTCCTCTTTCCTTTCCCGAACCCGCGTGTCCTGTCATTCTGAGCGAGGCGCCGCCCGGATCCTGCCGCTGGGCTGGACGCCTGCGCGCCGACCGAAGAATCTGTATGCCGGGCGGCAGGATCTCGCGGTCACGTCCCGGACATCGTCCGGGAGGGCCGGCGCGAGGGGCGGGAGATTCTTCGGGGGCGTCCAGGCCCGGTGCCCGCCGCGGGTTCTGCGTGGCGCGCCCTGAGGAGGACAGGTGTTCCGCGTATCTCAGGCGGGGACGGGCTCCGCGGCCTGCAGGTACTTCGCGCTCACCCAGCCGGTGACGCCGCTGCCTTCCGCCGCCACCTGCTTCCAGCCGCCCTGGTCCGCCAGCCCCTGGACCACCGCGCCCTTCTTCAGCGGGCTGCCCGCGACCGTGGCGGCCGCGGCGTCGGGCGCATCGTGCACCTTGAGCGCGCTGGCGGTCACGGTGAAGCGCGCGCCGGGCGTGGCCGGCTGCTGCGGGGCGATGTTCGGCACCCCGTCGACGGCGGCGATCACGCTGGCGCGCAGGATGGACTCGAACTTCTGTGCGTATCCCGCGATGGTCTGGGCCTTGTCCGTGCCGTTGATGATGCGCCGCGCGTTCACGTAGTCGCACCTGTCGGCGTTGATGTACTTGGAGAGGCCCACGCCGGTGAACGAGCCCTGCCGCATCCCCAGCGACATGATCCTGTACGCCACCTCGGGATCCAGCGCCAGCGACGGCTCGTACAGCAGCCGGTTCCCCAGCTTTTCGCCCATGGACCGGTAGTTGTAGTCCCAGGTGAGCTGCACGTAGCCGCGGCCGTAGTACACGTTGGTGTACTGCTTTCCGGAGGAGTCCGTCACCGTGACCGGCTTGCCGTACTTGTACCCCTGTCCCTTGCCGAACTCCTCGATGGGCTGCCAGCGGTCCGCGCACTCGTGCTTTACCGTGGCCAGCATGTAGGCCAGCCAGCGCAGGTCGGTGATCTGCGTGTCGCCCTCCGCCGCGGTGATGAGCGCCTCCATTCCCGCCTTGCGGTCCGGCCTGGAGAACGGGCCGAACGCGGCCTCGTACGCCGCGTAGAACTTCTGCCGGTCGATCTTCATGGGAAAACGCTCCTGCCGCGTGGGGGGGAGATGGGGGAACGCGGAGCTGACGGGGGGACGTCGCTGCCGCGCACCGGGGCGGTGCGCCCCGGAATGTAGCACCTTTCGTGGCCGTCTCCAACGTGGCGCGAGGTGAGCGGTGGCGAGGTGGCAGGTGATGGAGTGATGGAGTGATGGAGTGATGGATGGAGTGATGGATGGAGTGATGGAGTGATGGAGAGATGGAGTGATGGAGTGCTGGAGTGATGGAGTGC
>DATAAG010000306.1:0-4053 GCA_036260235.1 Longimicrobium sp. | reverse complement strand
GTGGAGCCGGAGGAGATCGAGGCCGCCCTGCGCACCCACCCCGCCGTGCGCGAGGCCGCGGTGGTCCTGCGCGAGGACGGGCAGGGGCTCGCCGGCTACGCCGCCGCCGATCCCGCGGCCGTGGACGGCAAGGCGCTGCGCGCGCACCTGGCGAGGCGGCTGCCAGAGTACATGGTGCCCGGCGCGGTGGTCGTCCTGCCGGCGCTTCCGCTCACCCCCGCCGGCAAGGTGGACCGCCGCGCCCTTCCCGCTCCCCAGGCGGCGCGCGACGCGCGCGAGGCGCCCCGCGAGGGAGCGGAGGCGTGCATCGCCGCCGTGTGGGAAGAGGTGCTGCGCGTGCAGGGGGTGGGGCGTGACGAGGCCTTCCTGGCCCTGGGCGGCAACTCGCTGCTGGCGGCGCAGGTGGTCTCGCGCCTGGGGCACGCCCTGGGCGTGGCCCTTTCCGTGCCGGCGCTGCTGGAGGCGTCCACCGTGGCCGGCGTGGCGCGGGCGGTGGAGCGCGCGGGCGCGGCGGAGACGGTGCCGCCCCCGCGTCCCCTCCCCGGACCGCGGACCGGCGACCATCCGCTGTCGCTGTCGCAGGAGCGCGCCTGGTTCATGAGCCGGCTGCAGCCCGGCAGCCTGGCGTACCAGTTCCACGCCGTCTTCCGCTTTCGCGGCGCGCTGGACGCGGACGTGCTGGAGCGCAGCCTGGAGGAGATGGTGCGGCGGCACGCCATCTTCCGCACCTCGTTCCCCGAGGCGGACGGCGAGCCGGTGCAGCGGGTGCACGCGCCCTTCCCCATCCAGCTGCCGCGGGAGGACCTGCGCGGGATCCCCGTCCACGAGCGGCGCGCAGAGGCGGACCGCCGCATCCAGGCGCAGCTGGAGGCGGCGTTCGACCTGGAGCGGGCGCCGCTGATCCGCTGGCGCCTGTTCCGCCTGGGCGACGACGTGTGGGAGATGGCGCACGTGGAGCACCACCTGGTGCACGACGGGTGGTCGTTCAACGTCTTCCTGGCGGAGCTGCTGGAGGTCTACCGGGCGTTCTGCGCGGGCCGGCCGTCACCCCTGCCGGAGCCGACGACGCAGTTCGTGGACTACGCCGCCTGGCAGCGGGAGTGGCTGGAGGGTGAGGAAGCCGCCGCCCAGCTGGACTACTGGACCGGGCAGCTGGCCGGCGCGCCCGCCCTGCTGGAGCTGCCCACCGACCGGCCCCGCCCCGCCGTGCAGCGCTTCCGCGGCACGCTGCTGCGGATGGAGCTTTCCGCCGCCGAGGCGGACCGGCTGCGCGCCTTTGCCCGCGCGCACGACGCCACCCTGTACATGACGCTGGTCTCCGCCTTCGCCCTGCTGATGCAGCGCTACAGCGGGCAGGACGAGGTCTGCGTGGGCGCAGGGGTCGCCAACCGGCGCTGGCGCGAGGTGGAGGGGGTGATCGGGATGTTCGTCAACTCCGTCGTCCTGCGGCTGGGCAGCGAGGGGGATCCCCCCTTCGCCGATCTGGTGGCGCGGACGCGGCGCACCACGCTGGAGGCGTGGGCCCGGCAGGACCTGCCCTTCGACCGCATCGTCCAGGCGCTGGCCCCGGAGCGCAGCCTGAGCTACAACCCGCTGCACCAGGTGGCGTTCAGCTTCGACGACGCGCGGATGCCGGAGCTGGAGGTGCCGGGGCTGGCCGTCACCGTACGCGAGGGGCTCAGCAACGGCTCCGCCAAGTTCGACATCAACGTCATCGTGGCCCCGCGCGGCACGGAGAGCGCCCGCTTCAGCGACGGGTGGGAGCCGGGCGGGCTGACGGTGCTGTGGGAGTACGACACCGACCTCTTCGACGGCGACGCCGCCGAGCGGATGATGCAGCAGTACCGCCGCCTGCTGCTGGCGGCGGTGGACGCGCCGGGGCGGCGCGGCTTCGACCTGCCGCTGCTGGACGAGGCGGGGCGCACGCGGGTGGTGCAGGGGTGGAACCGGACGGAGGCGGCGTACCCCTCCCGGCTCGACGTGCACCGGCTCTTCCAGGCGCAGGCGGAGCGGACGCCCGGCGCGGCGGCCGTGCTGTGGGGCGACCGGTCGCTCTCGTACCGCGAGCTGGACGCGCGGGCCGACCGGCTCGCGCGGCACCTGCGCTCCCTGGGGGTGGGGCCGGAGGCGCGCGCGGCCATCTGCCTGCACCCGGGCCCGGGGCTGCTGGCATCCGTCCTGGCCGTCTGGAAGGCCGGGGGCGCGTACGTGCCGCTGGACCCCGGCTATCCGCCGGAGCGGCTGGCGTTCATGCTGGCGGACTGCGGCGCCGCGGTGCTGCTGACGGACGCGGCGGCGTCCGGCGCGCTTCCCGCCGCGCCGGAGATCCCCGTGGTGCGCGTGGACGCGGCGGTCCCCGCGGAAGAAGCGCGCCGGGCGGAGGGCGGCGCGGAGCCGGAGAACGCGGCGTACGTCATCTACACCTCCGGCAGCACCGGCCGTCCCAAGGGGGTGCTGGTGCAGCACCGCTCCCTCGCCAGCCTGCTGTGCGGCGCGCGCGAGGCGTTCTCCGTCGGCGAGGGCGACGTGATGCCGGCGCTGGCCTCGTACGCCTTCGACATCTGGCTCTTCGAGGCGCTGCTTCCGCTGGTCTCCGGCGCGGCCGTGCGGCTGGTGCCGCGCGAGCGGGTGATGGACGTGCCCGCGCTGCTGGACGACGTGGCGGACGCCACGCTGCTGCACGCCGTTCCCGCGCTGATGCGCGAGGTGGCGCGGGCGGAGGCGGCCGCGCCCCGGCTGTCGCGGCTGCGCCACGCGTTCGTGGGCGGCGACTCCGTTCCCGCGGAGCTGCTGGCGGAGATGCGCGCCGCCCTTCCGCGGGCGCGGTCGCACGTCCTGTACGGCCCCACGGAGGGGACCATCCTGGCGTCCGCGGCGCCCGTTCCCGCGGACGGCGTGGTGGAGGGCCGGCCGATCGGCCGGCCGCTGGCGAACGTGCGCCTGTACGTCTGCGACGCCCGCGGCGGGGCGCAGCCGGAGGGGGTGCCCGGCGAGCTGTGGATCGGTGGGGCGGGGGTGGCGCGCGGCTACCTGGGGCGCCCGGGGCTCACCGCGGAGCGCTTCGCCCCGGACCCGTTCGGCGCGCCGGGGGGCCGCCTGTACCGCACCGGGGACCGCGTCCGGCGCCGCCCCGACGGCACGCTGGAGTACCTGGGGCGGCTGGACGGGCAGGTGAAGGTGCGCGGGTACCGGGTGGAGCCGGGGGAGATCGAGTCCGCGCTGCGCCGGCACCCGGGCGTGGCCGACTGCGCCGTGGTGGCGCGGGCGGACGAGCGCGGCGGCCGCATCCTGGTCGCCTACGTCGTGGGGGAGGCGGACGCGGAGGCGCTGCGGGCGCACCTGCGGGGAACGCTGCCGGACTACATGGTCCCGGGGATCTTCGTCGCCCTGGACGCGCTGCCGCTGACGCCCAACGGCAAGGTGGACCGCCGCGCCCTGCCGGCACCGGAGCAGGCGCCGGAGGAGCGCTGCGTGGCGCCGCGCACCCCGGTGGAAGAGGTGCTGGCCGGCGTCTGGAGCGAGGTGCTGCGCGTGGAGCGCGTCGGCGTCACGGAGAACTTCTTCCAGCTGGGCGGGCACTCGCTGCTGGCCACGCGCGTCGTTTCGCGGGTGCGGCAGCTCTTCGACGTCGAGATGCCGCTGCGGGCGGTGTTCGAGGCGCCCACCGTGGTGGAGCTGGCGGAGGCGGTGGAGGCGCGGCGCCGTGCCGGCATCCCCGCCCTGCCGCCGGTGGAGCGGGTGGACCGCGCCGGGCCGCTGCCGCTCTCCTTCGCGCAGGAGCGGCTCTGGTTCCTGGACCGGATGGAACCGGGGAGCGCCCTCTACAACATGCCGTGTGCGCTGCGGCTGCGCGGCGCGCTGGACGCGGCGGCGCTGGAGCGCGCGCTGGGCGAGGTCGTCCGCAGGCACGAATCGCTGCGCACCGTCTTCCGCGAGGTGGACGGCGCGCCGGTGCAGGTGATCGTCCCCTTCGCCCCCCTGGCGCTGCGCGTCGACGACCTGTCCGCCCTCGATGCGGAGGCGTGCGCGGCGGAGGTGGCGCGGCGCGCGGAG
>DATAAG010000305.1:0-1537 GCA_036260235.1 Longimicrobium sp. | reverse complement strand
GCGCTGGGCGAGGTCGTCCGCAGGCACGAGTCGCTGCGCACCGTCTTCCGCGAGGTGGACGGCGCGCCGGTGCAGGTGATCGTCCCCTTCGCCCCCCTGGCGCTGCGCGTCGACGACCTGTCCGCCCTCGATGCGGAGGCGCGCGCGGCGGAGCTGGCGCGGCGCGTGGAAGCCGAAGCCGTGCGGCCGTTCGACCTGGCGGCGGGGCCCCTGTTCCGCGCCGGGCTGCTGCGGGAGGACGCGGAGTCGCACGTGCTGCTGGTCTGCATGCACCACGTGGTGAGCGACGCGTGGAGCATGGGGGTGCTCTTCCGCGATCTGTCGGCCCTGTACGGGGTGTTCCGCGAAGGACGCGAGCCTTCGCTCCCCGAGCCGCCGGTGCAGTACGCGGACTACGCCGTCTGGCAGCGGGAGCAGCTGCGGGGCGAGCCGCTGGAGCGGGAGCTGGCGTACTGGCGGCAGCGCCTCTCCGGCGCCCCGGCGCTGCTGGATCTGCCGGCGGACCGCCCCCGTCCCGCCGTGCAGACGTACCGCGGCGCGTACGAGCGGGTGGAGCTGCCGGCGGAGCTGCTGGAGCGGCTGCGCGCCCTGGGCCGGGGCGAGGGGGCCACGCTCTTCATGGTGCTGCTGGGCGCCTTCCAGGTGCTGCTCTCCCGGTACAGCGGCAGCGAGGACGTGGTCGTCGGCAGCCCGATCGCGGGGCGGACGCGGCGGGAGGTGGAGGAGCTGGTCGGCTTCTTCGTCAACACCCTGGTGCTGCGGACGGAGCTGGAAGGCGATCCCCCCTTCCGGGAGGTGCTGCGGCGGGTGCGGGAGGCCACGCTGGGAGCGTACGAGCACCAGGAGGTGCCGTTCGAGCGGCTGGTGGCGGAGCTGCAGCCGGAGCGCTCGCTCAGCCACTCCCCCCTCTTCCAGGTGATGTTCGCCCTGCAGGACGAGGAGGCCGCGCGGGCGGAGCTCGCCGGGGTGCGGACGGAGGAGGTGAGGCTGGCGCCGCACGGCGTGAAGTTCGACCTGGTGCTCTCCCTCGCCGAGCACGCGGACGGGCTCGCCGGGACGGCCACGTACAGCGCGGACCTCTTCGATCCCCCCACCATCCGGCGGATGCTGGGGCACCTGGCGCACCTGCTGGAGCAGGTGGCCGACCGGCCGGAGGCGCGCCTCTCGGAGCTGGCGCTGGCGGACGACGCCGAGGCGCTGGCTGCGGCGGCGGGGGAGGCGGAGGGATGGCAGGGGGCGGAGGGGTGCATCCACCACGCCTTCCAGGCGCAGGCGGAGCGCACGCCGGACGCGGTGGCGCTGGTGTGGGAGCACGAGTCCCTCACCTACGGCGAGCTGAACCAGCGGGCCAACCGGCTGGCGCACCACCTGCGCGCGCTGGGCGTGGGCGCGGAGACGCGCGTGGGGATCTGCCTGGAGCGGGGGATGGAGATGGTCGTCTCCCTCCTGGCCGTGCTCAAGGCCGGCGGCGCCTACGTGCCGCTGGACCCCGCCTATCCCGCGGAGCGGCTGGCGTGGATGCTGGCCGACGCCGGCG
>DATAAG010000304.1:0-10195 GCA_036260235.1 Longimicrobium sp. | reverse complement strand
ATACCGAATCCGGATAAACTGTCATTCTGAGGGAGGCGCCCCCCGGATCTTGCCGACCGCTCACGAGCATGCGCGCCGACCGAAGAATCTGTACGCTGGGCGGCAGGATCTCGCGGCCACGGTGAGTTCCCCGGACGATGTCCGGGGCGGGTCCGGCGCGAGGGGCGGGAGATTCTTCGGTCGCGCCACGGGCTCCGTGCTCATCCGTCGGTTCGGTGCGGGCGCTCCCTCAGAATGACAGGTGTTTTTCCGGATCCGGTATGAGAGGAGGATCCCTCACGCAGCGTCAGCAGAGCGAGCGGAGTCGCCCCTTGCACAGGCCACACTCTGCTCACGCTGCTGACTCTGCGTGAGGCTCCTGCTTTTTGCCAGAACGGGCGGCAGGCCCGCCTCCGCGCGGGAGGCGGGCCCTGGTGTTCCGCTACTGCAGCGGGCCGGCCGGGGGCGGGGGGCCGGGGAGGGTGTCGCGCGGGGCCCGGAACTGCACCCCGGAGATCTGGTTGGGGTCGACATCGCCGTCCTGGTCGCAGTCGAACGCGCCGGCGTCCTCCACCACCTCGTTGTTCCCGCGGTAGAGGTTGTCGCCGGTACTGGCCTCGAAGCGCACGCCCAGCGCGTTGTCCCGCACCAGGTTGCCCTCGAAGGTGTTCCCGCAGGCGCGGCGAATCGCCATGGCCGCGCCGCCCGCGTTGGTGATCTGGTTTCCCCTGATGCTCAGGCCGCCGAGGGAGACGCGCGCGGCCGCGATGGCCGAGAACTCGATCCCGTTCAGCATCGTGCCGTCGATGCGGTTGTGCTCCACGCGCGAGTCGAAAATGTTCGTCAGCACCACGCCGTGGGACCAGTCGCCCGAGACCTGGTTGTGGGTGATGGTCACGTTGTGCCCCTCGCGCACGCGGATGGCGCCGTACACGCCGATGTAGCCGTCCTCGTTCTCGATCACGTTGCGCGAGATCACCACCCCGTCCGACGTCGGGCCGTCGCCGCCGGTGGCCGAGCCGGGGAAGCCCTGGATGTGCACGCCGTAGCGCGTGTGTTCGCCCTTCCAGTGGTTGTCTGTGATCTGCATCCCCGGCGCGCCCGCGGCAAAGAGGCACGCGGTGTAGCCGCAGTAAATCTCGTTGCCGGTGATGCGGATGTTCTGGAGGCCGTTGAACTCGTCCGTGATCGAATAGATGGGCGAGTAGCCGTACTCCCCGTCCAGCTCCAGCCCCTGGATGGTGACCTCGTCGGCGCGCGGGTACAGCAGCGCGAACTCGTTGCCCGGCGCAAGGCTGAGCCCCGCGCCCGGCTCGGCGCAGGTGACGGTGACCCCCGGCGTGTTCATGACCACGAAGCTGTCCAGCGCGATGGTCCCGGAGATGGCGATCACGTCGCCGGGCGAGGAGGACGCCAGCGCGCTCCGCAGCTCCGGGTCGGTGTGGACCACCACGGTGGGCGATTCGGCGCACGCCTTTGCCGGTGCCAGGCTGAGCCCGGCGGTGCGTGGGGCAGGGGTGACGGGCTGGTCGGCGCAGGCCGCCAGCAGGGCGAGAACGGCGAGGGCGGCGGCGGGGATGTGGGCTCGCATGGGCGCTCCGTGGGGCAAGGGGGAGGGATGTCCGCACCGCGGCCGGGAGGGATGGCCGGGCGGAAGGGCCGGGGCAAGTGAACCCCGGGAAGGCGGCGCCGCGAACGGGGGGCGGGGCGGCCCGGGCGGTCGCGCCGTGGATGTGCGAAACGAACGACGCCCCCCGATCCTGACATCCTCCGCGCCGGGCCTGGAGTGAATCACCCTTGCCGCGCGCGCATGAGCGGCCCGGACGCGCGCTCGGCGCCGGAGGGTGGGGTGCGGTGGTCTCGCGCTGGCGGAGAAGCACGCCGAGGAGCTGAGACCGCGGGCAGGGGAGCTGCGGCGGCTCTCGACTGAGCCACGGGGGATGACGCAGTCCATCGCGGCGGCGTGGCCGCACGTCCTGGAAGTTTCCGGAAGGGCGGCGCCGTTGCGGAGAGGGCCTGCAGAGGAGTCGCAGGCGCAAAGGCCCATCCCCGGCGCGACGCCGGTGCCGCGAGCCGCGTGTCGCGCGAGAACCACGGCGCAGACGACGTTTCGCCATGCACCGTGTCTCGGAAATGCCGCACTTGCCCCATTCCTGTACCACATCACTCCCCATCCAGACGCGGAAAAGAGCCAGAAAGCCCCGTATCTGCTGGCATGGCAACGCGGACCGCAGATTGCCTCCCCCTTCGTCGAGGGCCAGCCTTCGAAACTCGTTTGGAGCTGCGTTCTTCGATCACCATCATTGAGTGAGGGATCATGCGTCCGAATCCACACGCACCTCCTACCCGACGCACCGGCCGGAATGCAGGCCGCGGGAACACGTTCCCGGCGCTTCTCGTCATCATGCTGTTCATGTCCGCCTGCGCACTGGCGACACCGGGCTTTCCGGGAACGGGCGGTATCGGCGGGGTGGTCAGCAGCCTTGACGGAACGCCGATCGGGGGGGCGAGCGTGCATACGCCGACGGGAGCGAGCACCACGACGCGCGCGGACGGCAGCTTCTCCATCAACGGCCTGCAGCCGACGGACCGGCTTGCCGTCACCATCATCACGCAGGACTACGTGCGCGGAAGCGTGGTATACCCCGTCCGCGCCGGCCAGACCCTGACGCGGCCCGTCAAGCTCATCCCGCGCGCAAGGCCGGTGGTGATCGATACCCGGACGGGCGGCGAGATTTCTCTTCCCCGCGAAGGCCGCGTCTCCATCCCGGCGAATGCGTTCCAGGCTGAGGACGGGCGCGTCGTCCAGGGTCCCGTCTCCGTCCGCATGACGTACATCGATCCGCTGGATGCAGCCCAGGTCGCTGCCGCGCCAGGCGATTACACGGCCCTGGGGACGGATGGCGGCCTCCAGCAGCTGGAGACGTTCGGGATGATCGAGATGGCCGTGGTGGATTCACAGGGACGATCGCTGCGCCTGGTTCGCGGAACGGGCGTCAACATCGGGTGGCCGAGCAGCAGGGAGGTCCGGGTATCCGATACCCGGGGCATCTACAACTTTGACGAAGGCGTGGCCCGATGGATCGCCTCCGGACCGAACCGCACGTTCGGCGGCACTCTTCCGTACACCCCCCCGCGCATCGGTCTGGGCGGGGTGGAGTTGTGGAACGACGACGACCCGCTGCCGCGCGTCTGCATCTCCGTCACGGTGAACCGTTCGGCAGGGACGATCATCGAGAACGTCACCGCAACGGGCGTGAGCTATTCCGGGACGAGCTCCGCGTGGACCGACGGTTCAAAGACGGCGAGAATCAACGTAAAGCCCAACTCCGTCGTCGATCTTTCCGTCGGCAGCCCGTACGCCCACCAGCAGATCACCTCGCCCGGGCCAGGCTCCGGCTGCCCCCACTGGGCCACGCTCTCCCACTGAGGGTGCGGACCGCCCGCTGCAGCCGAGGCTGAGCGGACAACGACAGAACGGCAGCCGTGAATGAGCTTCGCGGCTGCCGTTCTCTTCGAGCGCTTCGCACGTACCGGTATTCGAACCCCACCTCCACCGCGCCACGCGCGTTCGCCGAGTCAGCCCGCCGCTGCGGGCAGGCCGGCGCGCCGGAACGCCTGGGCCAGGTCCGCGGTCAGGTCGTCCACGTGCTCCAGGCCCACGTTCAGGCGCACCAGGCGTCCGCCGTACGACGGGCCGTGGGTGCGGCGCAGGTCGAACCAGGGCACCGCCAGGCTGGTCACCCCGCCCCAGCTGTACCCGAGCTGAAAGAGCCGCAGCGCGTCCACGAACGTCTCCACCGCCTGCCGCGTGGCGCCCTCCGCCAGGACGATGGAGAACACGCTCGTGCTGCCGGTGAAGTCGCGCTTCCAGATCTCGTGCCCCGGGCAGCCGGGGAGCGCGGGGTGCAGCACCGTCTCCACCGCGGCGTGCTCCGCCAGCCACCGCGCCACGTGCAGCGTGCTGCGCTCCAGCGCCGCCAGCCGCACGGCCAGCGTCTGCATTCCCCGCAGCGCCAGGTAGCAGTCGTCCGGCGAGGCACCCAGCCCCAGCCGGGCGTGCATGTGGCCCAGCGCCTCGTACTCCGCCTCCGTGCGCGCCGTCACCGAGCCCAGCAGCAGGTCGCTGTGCCCGCCCACGTACTTGGTGAGCGCCTGCATGGTCACGTCCACCCCGTGCGCGAACGCGTCGAAGTAGACGCCCGCCGCGTACGTGTTGTCCAGCGCCACCACGGCGCCGCGCCGGTGCGCCGCCTGGGCGATGGCGGGCACGTCCTGCACCTCCATGGTCACCGACCCGGGGCTCTCGCACCACACCAGCCGCGTGTTGGGGCGCACCAGCGCCTCGATCCCGGCGCCGAGCCCGGGCGCGTAGGTCTCCACCTCTACGCCGAAGCGCGCCAGCACCTCCTCGGCATACTGCCGCGTGGGGCCGTAGGCGCTGTCGGGAAAGAGCGCGTGGTCGCCGGCGCGGGTGAAGGCGAAGCCGATCAGCGCGATGGCCGCCTGTCCGCCGGGGGTGATGAAGGTGTGCTCCCCGCCCTCCAGCTCCGCGATGCGCCCCGCCAGCTCGCGGGTGGTGGGCGTGCCGTACAGGCCGTAGGTGTAGCGGTCGCGGTTCCGCCAGTCGTCCGAGACCTCCGCCGTGCCGGGAAAGACGACCGTCGAGCCCCGGTGCACCGGCGTCACCAGCGAGCGAAAGCCTTTCGGGGGATGCGTGTCCGGGTGGATGAGCCGCGTGCTCCAGTCCTTCATGTACCAGGATCCGGTGTGGGTGGGTGGGATCGGCGGGGAACGGTTCCGTATATTGTATACGGACGCTCCGCGCAGGACCCTTTCACCCTGAACGTACGGCGGCGCCGCGCCGGTGCGCTACCCGCGCCCCGCGTGGAAAAAAGATTCGTGTCGCACGGGGTCAACGGAGTCCATTCCTCCGTTGACTCCGTGGCAGTGATGCGGCGTTGTAGGACCAGCCGCAGGTCACCAGGCCTGACCTTCGTCCATCGCCGCCGAGCGACAGGGACGTACAGGCGATGGCGGCGCAGGTGCGGACGCTGCAGGGCGCGGATACGCCGTGAGGCGCTGGCCTGCGAGGCCGCGCGTCCTCACGGGCACTCGCCCTCCTGACCCTGCACCGCGGCCGGCGGGTGCGACCTGCCGGAGAACGCCCCGGACGGGAAGCGGGTGGCGGCACGTTCGGGATGACGCACTCCACGCCCTTCCCGCTTCGTGTCATCGCCGTGGCAATCAGGTGCCCTTCCCCACGGTAGAGCAGCAGACGGCCGTCTCCCGGCTGCCCGATCACCAGCGAACGAAGCGTCCCGAGCTCGCGCTCGAGCCGTTTCTCCCAGAAGGCTCGCGACTCCTCGTTCGTCGTGGCCAGCCGAGATCCCCCCTTCTCGTCACGGCCCGCTCCCATCGCACGCCGGATCGAGGCACCCGCTCTTCGCGCGTCGTCTCCGGCCTGGACGACGTGCCGCGCGCCGCCTGCCCCGCCGAGCCTCAGCCCCCGCCTGCGGCGGACGCGCGGATGGCGCGGGAGAACGCCGCCCCCAGCACCTCCACGTTCCCCTTCTTCCACATCGTGTGGTGCGTACCCGGAACGCGCACCAGCCGGAACGGAGCGCCCCCCGGCATGTCTTCCCAGCCGCGGCGCGGGTCGCCCACCGCATCCGCATCGTCGCTGCTGAAGAGGTGGACGGGGACCGGGAGCGGCCCGGGGACGAACTCCGCGTGGGTGCGCCTGAGGAGGGCGATCCGGCTGTCCACCTGCTCGGCCCGGGCCATGGTGACCGTTTCGGGAAGGAGCCCCCGCGCCTTGCACTCGGCGATGAAGGCTGGCAGGTCCAGGTTCTCGGTATCTTCCTTCAGCGCCCGGAGCGCCTCGGGCGTCGCCGGAGCCACGCCGTTGTCCCGGGCCAGCAGATCCAGCACCGTGAACTGCCGCGACCGCACCAGAGCCTCACTCGGCACGCCGGCCGGCTTGGAGGCGTCCAGCAGCCCGACGAACTCCACCGCCCGTCCCGTCGCGACCAGCCGTTCCGCCACCGCGTAGGCGAAGACCCCGCCCGCCGACCACCCCGCCAGGCGATACGGCCCCTCCGGCTGCACCTCCGTGATCATCCGCACCAGGCGGGTCACCAGGTCGTCCATGGAGCTCAGCTCGTCCGTGTCGTTGAGCGGACCCGGCAGGGCGTAGACGGGGATCTCCGCGTCCAGGTGCGGGCGGAGGATCTGCGCGTAGAAGACGATCCCCGCCGCGTCGTGCGCCACGAACAGGGGGCGCTCGGAGCCGGTCTCCCTGATGGGGATGGCGTGGTCGGTGCCGAACCACGCGCCGCCCCCGGCCAGCCGCGCCGCGAGTTCGTGGAGCGTCGGGTGCGCGAACACCTCCTCCACCGTCGCCGCGGGGTTCAGCGCCTCGCGCACCCGGGTCACCAGCCGGGCGGCGAGCAGGGAGTGGCCGCCCAGGTCGAAGAAGTGGTCGCGCCGGCCCACCCGCTCCACCCCCAGCAGCTCGGTCCAGATCTCCGCCAGCACCTGCTCCGTCATGGTGCGCGGCGGCTCGTGGCCGCTGCGCGCGTACGCCGCGGCGTCCGGCGCCGGAAGCGCCCCGCGGTCGAGCTTGCCGTTGCTCGTGAGCGGAAACGCCTCCAGCCGCACGTACGCCGCGGGCACCATGTACGCCGGGAGCGAGGCGGCGAGGTGCGCCCTCAGCGCCTCGGCATCTGCGTCGCCGACGACGTAGGCGACCAGCCGCTTCTCTCCCGGGGCGTCTTTGCGCGCCAGCACCACCGCCTGGCGCACCGCCGGGTGCTCGCGCAGCCGCGCCTCGATCTCGCCCGGCTCGATCCGGAAGCCGCGGATCTTCACCTGGAAGTCGGTGCGCCCCAGGAACTCCAGGTTCCCCGCCGCGCTCCAGCGCACGCGGTCGCCGGTGCGGTACAGCCGCGCGCCGGCCCCGCGCGAGAACGGATCGGGGACGAAGCGCTCCGCCGTCAGTCCCGGCCGGCCGAGGTAGCCGCGCGCCACCTGCGCCCCGCCCACGTACAGCTCGCCGGGGACGCCGATCGGCGCGGGGTGGAGCGCGGAATCCAGCACGTACGCGCGGGTGTTCGCCACCGGGCGGCCGATGGGGACGCGGGCGTCCGCCGCACCGGCCTCGCAACGGTGGGCGGTGCTCCAGACGGTCGCCTCGGTGGGCCCGTACTCGTTCACCAGCGCCACGCCGGGGAGGCGGTCGTGGTGGCGCGCGACGAGCGACGGCGCGCACTCCTCCCCCGCGACGATCACCGTCCGCAGCGTCCCTCCCCACGGCTCCGCGTCGTCGAGGAGATGGGCGTGGAGCGATGGCACCGCCAGGAGGTGGGTGACCCCGGTCCGCTCCACCAGCGCGCGGACGCGCTCCGCGTCGGCGGCCTCGTCCGCGCCGGGGAGGACCAGGGCGCCCCCGCCGCACAGGGTCCAGAACACCCCCGCCACCGAGCTGTCGAAGGCGATGGAGGAAAGGAGAAGGTAGGCGCCGACGGGCTCGGGGTAGAAGCGCTCGCGGGCGGCGGTCGAGTTCGCCAGGTTGCGGTGGGCGACCATCACCCCCTTGGGCGTCCCCGTGGAGCCGGAGGTGTAGATGACGTACGCCAGGTGGTCGGGCGTGAGCCCCGCGCACGCGGGGTTCGTCTCCGGCCCCTCCGCCCACGCCGGGGCGGGGGCGTCGAGCTCGACCACCGGAACGTCCAGCCCCGTGAACGTGCCGGCCAGCGACGACTGCGTAACGAGCGCCGCCGGCGCGCTGTCCTCCAGCATGTAGTGCAGCCGGTCGGCGGGGTACGCCGGGTCCAGCGGCACGTAGGCGCCGCCCGCCTTGAGGATGGCCAGCAGGCCGGCGATCAACTCCGGGCCGCGCTCCACGCACACCGCCACGCGCACGTCCGGCCCCACGCCGAGCGCGCGGAGGTGGTGCGCCAGCCGGTTCGCCCGCGCGTTCAGCTCCGCGTAGGTGAGGCGCTCCCCTTCGAACGACACCGCCTCCGCACCGGGCGTCCGCTCCACCTGGGCTGCGAAGAGCTCGTGGACGCACGCGCCGGCGGGGAACGCGGCGCCGGTGGCGTTCCACTCCTCCACCACCATGCGCCGCTCGGCCGCGGAGAGCAGCTCCAGCCGGTCCACCGGCTTCGCGTCGTCCGCGACCATCTCTTCCAGCACGCGGCGCAGGTAACCCACGTGCCGCTCGACCGTCGCCCGGTCGAAGAGCGCGGTGGCGTACTCCACCGCCCCCTCGATCCGCCCGCCCTCCTCCCGGAGCGCCAGCGAGAGGTCGAACCTCGCGCTCACCGGCGACGACGAGCCCCCGGAGCCCGCCGGGTCCAGCGGGCCCAGCGCCAGCCCCGGCAGTTCCAGACTTCCCTCCGGCGCGTTCTGCCAGGCGAACATCACCTGGAACAGCGGGGTGTGCGCCAGGCTGCGCGTGGGGCGGACGCGCTCCACCACCTGCTCGAAGGGGATGTCCTGGTTCCGCTGGGCCTCCAGCGCGAGCGCCCTGACCCGGTCCAGCAGCTCGGCCACCGTCGGCGCGCCTGATAGGTCGACGCGCACCGGCAGCATGTTGACGAAGAAGCCGATCAAGCCCTCGATCTCGCTCCGGCCGCGGTTGGCGCTCGGGGTGCCGACAACGATGTCGTCCTGCCCCGAGAGGTGGGCCAGCACGGCGGCCCACCCGGCGAGCAGCGTCATGAACAGCGTGGTGCCGTGCCGCTGCGACAGCGTCTTGAGCGCCGCGGTCAGCGCCTCGTCGAGCTCCACGTCCACCCACGCGCCTGTGAAGTCCTGCTTCGCCGGGCGCGGGTGGTCGGTGGGCAGCTCCAGCAGCTCGGGCGCGCCGGCCAGCGCTTGGGTCCAGTACTCGGCCTGCGCCTCCAGGACGGGTCCTTCCACCCAGCGGCGGTGCCACGCGGCGTAGTCGGCGTACTGCACCGGCAGCGGCGGGAGCGGATCGGTCTCGCCGCGCGCGAAGGCGGCGTAGAGCGCGCCCAGCTCGCGGAAGAGCACGCCCGTCGACCAGCCGTCGCTGACGATGTGGTGCATGGTAAGCAGCAGCACGTGGTCGTCCGCCGCCATCCGCACCAGCCGGCCTCGGACCAGCGGCCCGTGCGCCAGGTCGAAGAGCGCGCTCGCCTCGTCCGACACCAGGCGGCGCAGCTCGTCCTCCGCGTCCGGCGCGGCACGGAGGTCGTGCTCCACCAGCCGGAACCCGCTCTCCTCGGCCGGGGCGATGTGCTGGACCGGCTCGCCATCCACCGTCGGGAAGGTGGTGCGCAGCGCCTCGTGGCGCGCGACGATGCGGTCCAGCGCGCGGACCAGCGCGCCGCGGTCCAGCGCTCCGCGCAGCCGCAGGCGCATGGGCATGTGGTAGGTGCTGCCCAGGTTGCCCAGCTGCTCCAGGAACCACAGCCGCTGCTGCGCGAACGACAGCGGGAGCGGACCCGTGCGATCCACCGGCGCGATTGCGGCCGCTTCCGCGCGCGCGGCGGTCTCCAGCCCGCGTGCGAAGTCCGCCAGCACGGGCCGCTCGAACACGTCGCGCGGCGAGGCCTCCACGCCCAGCGCCTGCCGCACCCGCGAGACCACGCGCACGGCGAGCAGCGAGTGCCCACCCAGCTCGAAGAAGTGGTCGCGCCGGCCCACCCGCTCCGCGCCCAGCAGCTCCGCCCAGATCGCCGCGACCGCCGCCTCCGCCCTGCCGGACGGCGCCTCGTACCCGCGCGCGGGGAACGCGTCGCCCTCGGGCGCGGGGAGCGCCTTGCGGTCCACCTTGCCGTTCGGGGTAAGCGGCAGCGCGTCCAGGCGCACGTACGCCGCCGGGACCATGTACTCGGGGAGGCGTTCCGAGAGATGCGCCCGCAGCACGTCCGCTCCGGCCGTCTCGTCGCCCGCCACGTACGCCACCAGCCGCTTCTCGCCCGGCGTGTCCTCGCGCACGAGCACCACCGCCTCGCGCACGCCGGCGTGCTCCAGCAGCCGCGCCTCGATCTCGCCCGGCTCGATGCGGAACCCGCGCACCTTCACCTGGTGGTCGGTCCGCCCCAGGAACTCCACCGACCCGTCCGCCAGCCACCGCACCCGGTCGCCGGTGCGGTAGAGCCGCGCCCCCGGCTCCGCGGCGAACGGATCGGGGACGAAGCGCTCCGCCGTCAGCCCCGGCCGACCCAGGTAGTCGCGC
>DATAAG010000303.1:0-2988 GCA_036260235.1 Longimicrobium sp. | reverse complement strand
GGGGGAGGGAGAACGGCGACGACGGTGCCGCGCGCGCCCGAAGTTCTCCCCTCTCCCGCGCCGTTTGCGGGAGAGGGGCCGGGGGTGAGGGGTCCGCGCGAAGCGCGACGCTGTTGCAGTTCTCCCCCTCTCCTCGCGCAGTTTGCGAGGGGAGGGGGCCGGGGGGAGGGGCCCACCCGGCGCGCGGCAGGATGCCTGGCGATCTGCACGAACTCCGCGCCCGTCCCAACCTCCCCCAGGGGTTTTTGGGGGAGGTGGGCGAGTCTTGCGAGCCCGGAGGGGGTGTGGCTCGGGCTCCGCCGCGTTCCCGATGTCGTTCCTCCCCTCTCCGCGCGGCAGTTTGCGCGGGGAGGGGCCGGGGGAGGGGCCCCGATCCGCCATCCTGGCGCACCTCCACCCACCCGCTCCGCGGCACTCCGCGTCCTTCGTGATCCCTCCGTGACACCTGCGCCCGCGCCGCGCCTGAGAAATCTGGTCGAAACAGATGGTCAGGGGTATCAACGGTACACATGTTGCCAGCGGAAAGAGAACCTTGACCCCTATATGTAGTGGTGTTAGCATGGCTGTGCGCTAGATGTGGTGCACGGTTCCGCGGACCCCCAGCCGCGGGCACGCCGGCCGGCAAGCCGTTGCAGCACACTGCTTTCGTCGCCCATCCGCATTCGCCCGGAAACGCAGCTCGAACAGGAGTCCCAGGATGAACCCTCCCTCCGCCGCCACCACGGCGCCCGTACCCGGCGTGACCCTTCCCCGCGCCGAGCTCAGCGACAACGCCCGCATCGTCCTGGCCAAGCGCTACCTGCGCAAGGACGAGAACGGCAAGCCGGTGGAGGAGCCGGAGGAGATGTTCTGGCGGGTGGCGCTCACCATCGCCCGCGCGGACGCCAAGTACGGCGCCGGCGAGGCGGAGGTGCACGCGCTGGCGAAGGAGTTCTACCTGCTGATGACGCGGCGCCTGTTCGAGCCCAACTCGCCCACGCTGATGAACGCGGGGCGGCCGCTGGGGCAGCTGAGCGCCTGCTTCGTGCTGCCGGTGGAGGACAACCTCTCCAACGGCCGCAGCGGCATCTACGACACCCTGCGGTCGATGGCGATGGTGCACCAGTCGGGCGGCGGCACCGGCTTCTCGTTCAGCCGCATCCGCCCCTCCGGCGACATCGTGCGGAGCACCACCGGCGTGGCCAGCGGGCCGGTGAGCTTCATGAAGCTGTACGACGCCTCCACCGAGGTGGTGAAGCAGGGCGGCACGCGCCGCGGCGCCAACATGGGGATCCTGCGCGTCGACCATCCGGACATCGAGGACTTCATCGACTGCAAGCAGGACATCACGCAGATCACCAACTTCAACATCTCCGTCGCCATCACCGACGCTTTCATGCGCGCGGTGGAGAAGGGCGAGGAGTACGAGCTGGTGAGCCCGCGCAACGGGCAGGTGGTGGGCACCAGGGACGCGCGGCGCATCTTCGACAAGATCGTGGAGAACGCCTGGCGCACCGGCGAGCCGGGGGTGTTCTTCATCGACCGGGCCAACTTCTACAACCCGGTCCCGCACCTGGGGAGCTACGAGGCGACGAACCCCTGCGGCGAGCAGCCGCTGCTGCCGTACGACGTGTGCAACCTGGGCTCGGTGAACGTGGGCGCCTTCGTCCGCGAGGACGTGGCGGCCACGGAGCCCTGGTACGACCGGGTGGACTGGAAGGAGTACCGCCGGGTGGTGCAGCTCAGCACGCACTTCCTGGACAACGTGATCGACGCCAACCAGTACCCGCTGCCGGAGATCACCGACCTGGCGCACCGCATCCGCCGCATCGGCCTGGGCGTGATGGGCTTCGCCGACCTGCTGGTCCGCCTGGGCATCCCCTACAACAGCGACGAGGGGGCCGAGGTGGGGCGGCGGATCATGGAGTTCATGGACGAGGAGGCCAAGAAGGAGTCCGAGCGGCTGGCGGAGGTGCGCGGGGCGTTCCCGGAGTGGGAGCGGAGCATCTGGGGGCCGGACGAGACGGCGGCGCGCGCCCCCAACGGCGAGCGCATCCGTCCCGTGCGTCGGCTGCGCAACTGCAACGTGACCACGGTGGCGCCCACGGGGACCATCTCCATCTTCGCGGGGTGCTCGTCGGGGATCGAGCCGCTGTTCGCCGTCGCCTTCATGCGCAACCAGGCGGGCGCGCTGATGCCGGACGTGAACGAGGACTTCGTGAAGGCGGCGAAGGACGGCGGGTGGTACAGCGACGAGCTGATGGAGCGCATCGCGCGGGAAGGGCACATCCACTTCCCCGAGGTGCCGCAGGCGGTGCAGCGTGCCTTCGCCACGGCGCACGACATCACGCCGGAGTGGCACGTGCGCACCCAGGCGGCGTTCCAGGAGCACTGCGACAGCGCCATCAGCAAGACCACCAACTTCCCCAACGAGGCCTCGGTCGACGACGTCCGCAAGATCTACGAGATGGCGTTCCGCCTGGGGTGCAAGGGCGTGACCGTGTACCGCGACGGCTCGCGCGACAACCAGGTGCTGAGCACGGGCGCCACCAGGACGCCGGCGCAGCAGGCGGAGGACGCGGCGAAGGCGCAGGCCGCGGCGGCGGAGGCGGCCGAGGCGCGCGAGCGGATCGTGAAGCTGGAGCGCGAGATGGCGCGGCTGCGCGCGGAGCTGAGCCAGGCGGAGCACCAGGCGCAGCAGATCCGCCGGCAGAAGCGCAAGCGCCCCAACGTGCTGCGCGGCACCACCCGCAAGATGAACAGCCCGCTGGGCGACGTCTACGTCACCATCAACGAGGACGAGCAGAACCAGCCGTTCGAGGTGTTCGCGGCGCTGGGGAAGGCGGGCAGCGTGGCGATGGCGGACGTGGAGGCGATCGGGCGGCTGATCTCGCTGGCGCTGCGCTTCGGCATCCCGGTGAGCGAGGTGTACTCGCAGCTCCGCGGCATCTCGTCGGACCGGGCCATCGGCTTCGGCGAGAACAAGGTGCTGTCGATGCCGGACGCCAT
>DATAAG010000302.1:0-9916 GCA_036260235.1 Longimicrobium sp. | reverse complement strand
GGCCGGTATAGTACAGGATGCGCTCGGTCGTGGTCGTCTTGCCGGCATCGATGTGCGCCATGATGCCGATGTTGCGGTACTTCTCGAGCGGCGTGGTGCGGGCCATGGTCGTTCGTCTATCCGTTTAGCGGAAAATGCGGGGGCGCGGGAGCGGGATTCCCTTCCGCTCGCGCGCCGCCGCGTTCCGTCCGTTGTCGTCAGCCACGGCGGGGCCAGCGCGGCCCCGTCCGATTACCAGCGATAGTGCGCGAAGGCCTTGTTGGCCTCGGCCATGCGGTGCGTGTCGTCCTTCTTCTTGATGGTCGCCCCCTCGTTGCGCGAGGCGGCCAGCAGCTCGGCGGCCAGGCGGTCGGCCATGGTCTTTTCGCCGCGGGCGCGGGCGTAGCCCACCAGCCAGCGCATGGCCAGCGCCTGGCGGCGCTCCGGGCGAACCTCCACCGGCACCTGGTAGGTGGCGCCGCCCACGCGGCGGCTCTTCACCTCGAGCACGGGCTTGGCGTTGTTCAGCGCCTGCTTGAAGACCGTCTCGGCCGGCTGGCCGGTGCGCTCTTCCAGCACCTTCATGGCGTCGTAGAAGATCCCCTCGGCGGTGGACTTCTTGCCGTCCTGCATGAGGGTGTTCACGAACTTGGTGACCACCTCCGACCCGTAGACGGGATCGGGGATGATGGGGCGCTTGACGGCGCGAGTGCGACGGCTCATGGCTTACCTCTTCCCCTTTCCGCCCTTGCCGGCCGGCGCGCCCTTGCCCGCGGCGGCACCCGCCTTGGGACGCTTGGCGCCGTACTTGGAGCGGCTCTGGCGGCGGTCGTTGACGCCGGAGGCGTCCAGCGTGCCGCGGATGATGTGGTAGCGCACGCCCGGAAGGTCCTTCACGCGGCCGCCCCGGATGAGCACGATGCTGTGCTCCTGCAGGTTGTGCCCCTCGCCCGGGATGTAGGCCGTGACCTCGGTGCCGTACGTCAGCCGGACACGCGCCACCTTCCGGAGGGCCGAGTTGGGCTTCTTCGGCGTCGTGGTGTAGACGCGCGTGCACACCCCGCGCTTCTGCGGGTTGTTGCGCATGGCGGGCGACTTGCTCTTCTTGTCGAGCGTCTCCCGTCCCTTGCGGACCAGCTGGTTGATCGTCGGCATACTTGGGATCGTGCCTGGAACGAAGACGAAAAAATCAGCGAGGACCCGTGGGTCCCCGCCGTCGCCAACCACGGGTTGCGCGACAGACCGGGAAAAGTAAGGGGTTTTCCCCCTCCGGTCAACCCCCCGCCGCCTGTTCCCGCCCCGTTTCCGCACCCTCCGCCGCGGGAGAATCGCAGCGCGTCAGTTCCTGCCTCCTCTGCTCCTTCAATTGTTTGCTGGCCTATTTCGCGTGTGATGACGCATAATGTGCTTGCGGCCCGTCCTTCCCGCCGGCCGCTCCCTCCTCTCCCACCCGCAGCGAGGTGAATCATGAAGAAGGTGACCCTGCACCTGGAGCAGCTGGCGGTCGAATCGTTCCCCACCACCAACGAGCCGTGGGCCCGCCGCGGCACGGTGCGCGGCAACGACAGCGCGACGGTGGACCAGGACAGCTGCGTGACCTGCGGCGCCAGTTGCGCCACCTGCAACGCCACCTGCCCCAACACCTGTCCGGCCACGTGCGCCAGCACCTGTCCGCAGAGCTGCGATCCGGCCCAGTGCCCCAGCGCCGACGGCCGCTGCTGACCGCCGAGCCCACAGGCACACAGAGCGGCCCCGCGCCCGACGTCGCGCGGGGCCGCTCCGCTGGATTTCGCCCCGGCGTCAGGCAGCCTTTGCGCTCGGCGTCAGGCAGCCTTTGCGCTCGGCCGAGGCTTGCGAGGGGCGCGCGGCTTCCGCGGCGGCCTGGCTGGCGCACGCTCTGGCTCTGCCTGGGGCTGGTAGAGCCGGCCGAACACCGCCTCGGGATGCGCTTCGGCGACGCGCAGCAGCTTGAGGTTGCCCCCATCCGGCGTCCGCGCGCCCGACTCCCACGCCTGCACGGTCTTGGTGCTGACGTTCAGGGCCATGGCGAACACCGCCTGTGACGTGCCGATGCGCTCCCGCAACGCACGAATTACCGCTGGGTCCATCGGTTCCGGCGGCATCGGAAGAATGGTCGTGCGCAGGTCATGGCGGAGGCCGTGGTAATGCTCCACCATCTCCTTCACGCCCTGTAGCAGCACCTGGAACTCTTCATCGCGCATGGCGGCTCTCCGCGTTCATTCGTTTAAGACAATCGACACCAATCGGGCGAGCATCCGTTTCTGGTCCGGCGTCAGCGTATCCTGCTCTCCCTTGGGATAGAGGTGGATCAGGTAGATGACCTCGCGGCTCGGGGCGAAAAAGTAGTGCACCCGCACACCACCGCGTTTCCCTCGCCCGCGCGGGGAATCCGTCATCCGTATCTTCCGTAGGCCACCGGTCCCTGGATCCAGATCGCCCGCGCCGGGATTCTGCTCCAATTGGATCTGCAATTGTCGCAGGTCCTCTTCCAATCCAAGCCGAACTACTCTCCGCGTGAACTCGACGATTTCCACGAACATGCATCGCATGCCGCCCCTCCCCAGCCCTGGTGAAGGAATTGTACTACACAGTAGGATAACACGCAAGTACACTGTGTTCATGTTGCTCACGCCGCCCGGCATCCGCAAGTGGCATAAACTGTTGTTAGATATCGCGTTACGTGGCTGGCGCATTCGGAATGGACAGCGCACCCGATTCGCCAGCTGCGACTCACCAGCGAGCGTGGCTGACTGAAAACGAGAAGCCGCGCCGTGCTCTCCGGAAATCAGGGACAAAGAAGCGGAGCAGCAGAGGGATCTCTGCTGCTCCGCGTCATCGATCGACTGCAGTGCCCCTCTCCGCACGCAGCTGGTGCGGGGAGGGGGCCAGGGGGGAGGGGTCTCAGCGCACGGGGATCCAGTACGTCATCTTGAGCGCAAGGAAGTTGTCGCCGCGGCCGCCGAAGGTGTCCGCCAGCGCGCCGACGCCCACGTCGCGGCCAAAGATCTCCTGCGAGTAGCGGTCTCGCTGCCAGACCAGGAAGAGCGTGCTTCCCGGCCGCCACTCCCACCGCATCACCGCGTTGGAGCGGAAGGAGCGGACGTTGAAGTCCTGCGCGATGAGCGCCTGGTCCGGCACCCCGTCTCCGTCGCCGTCCTCGTCCAGCACGAAGAAGTGCTCGCCGTCGCGCGACACCAGCCGGCCCTCGCCCAGGGCGTCCAGCTCGCCGCTGCGGGGGGCGCGCAGCTGGCCGAAGGACTCGTAGCGCGCGTTGGCGGCGAAGGGCTCCACGTACAGCTCGAGCGACAGGTCGGGCGTGAACAGGTAGTTCAGGCGGGTCGCCGCGGAGAAGATGCTCTGGTCCACGGCGGCGAAGGTGTAGCGCCGGCCGTACGTCGCCTCCGGACCGCCGGGGAGCGAGCCGACGAACTGGCGCGGGTCCGTCATCCGCCGCCAGAGGGGCTCGATGGAGGCCTGCCAGCGCGGGCCCGGCCGGACGGAGACGCTGGTGTAGAACAGCAGGTACGACGCGCCGTCCTCGCCACCGCCGATGGAGGTCTGCGCCGATGCGCTCGTCCGCCAGGAAGTCGGTGTGCCGCCGGAGAGGATGAAGCGCCATCCGCTGCCCATCCGCGCCAGCGGCCCGCCGCGGGTGAGCGCGTCGCTCTGCGAGGGAAGGTCCCACCACGCGGTGACGTTCGTCCGCCAGAAGTTCTTCCAGGTGAAGCGCATGTCGGTGCGCAGCGCGCTGAAGGTGCGCGTGCCGCCGAAGTTCCAGGTGTTCTCGCTGTTCGCGCCGATGTCGTAGTTGCGGAACACGCGCCCGGGCCGCGTCTCGCGGTAGCGCAGGTTCAGAAAGCCGAACACCTGGTCCGCGCGCCCCGCGAACCCCGCGTCGTTGATCTCGAACCCCGGCGACTGGCCGCTGAGCGACGCCGTCCACAGCCAGTGCCGGCCGCTGTTGCGGCGGATGGCCAGCGAGCCCGTGTACCCGGAGAGCGAGGTGCGCGAGCGGTACTCCACGTGGTCCGCGTCCGGCCGCTGGAAGTAGTGCGCGCTGGAGCGCTGGGTGCGCCTGAGCGCCAGCGAGTCGCCGCCGACGTAGCTGAAGCCGGCGTACCCGCTCACCGAGTACTCGCCGCCCCTGAAGCGGAGGTTCCAGTCGCCGCCGCCGGCCACGGCGTCCCGGTGCAGCAGCCCGGCCAGGGGGCTCTCCGCGTCCAGGTCGCGCCGCACGCCGGTCAGCAGCAGCCCGGCGGTGGACTGGTCCGCCCCGAACTCCTGCTGCACGCGTCCGACGGCGAACCCCGTCCGCGGGGCCACCAGGATGCTGCCGAACTCGCGCGCCGTGGTGTCGAACCCGCGCGCGGCGGCGGCGTCCGTCACCGCGGCGAGGACGCCCTTGGAGGTGCCGGACTGCAGCCGCCCCGTCAGCTTGGCCGCGCCCAGGATGGTGGTGTTGCGCGGCCAGTCCACGAAGTCGCCCTCGGGGCTGAGCGAAAAGGCGCGGTCCGGGATGGCGCCGATGCGGCGCGAGTAGAAGTACTCCGGTCCGTTGCCGGCCAGCAGCTGGCGCCCCTCGATGAAGAACGGCCGCCGCTCGTCGAAGTAGGTCTCGTACGCGGACAGGTTCACCTGCGCGGGATCCAGCTCCACCTGGCCGAAGTCGGGGTTCACCGTCCCCTCCAGCGTGAGGTTGGGGCCCACGCCCATCTTGAAGTCCGCGCCGATGCGCCCCTCGAAGCTGCTCCCGTCGTCGAACGGGTTGCCGGTGCCGGGATCGGCGGAGAACGAGCCGGAGCTGGCCACGTAGGGGAGCAGCTCGGCGCGGCGGGTGGGGCGGATCCCCTCGATCCCCGCCAGCGTGCCGAAGCGCGAGGCCCAGGCCCGCTCCTGCGTGGGGACGGGGATCCAGAACACGTCCTCCTGCGTGGCGGGGTTCCACCGGTCGACGTTGAGCCCCCACGTCTGCACGGTGGCCGCGTTGAAGCGCAGCTGGCTGAAGGGGATGCGCATCTCCGCCGTCCATCCCAGCGAGTCGCGCTGCACCTCTGCCTGCCAGACCGGATCGAACGACAGGTCCACGTCGGTCTCGTCGTCCGAGGGGTGGTACCAGTCCATGCGCGTTCCCGCGGCCGTGACGCCGAAGCTGTAGGCGGTGCGGCGGTCCAGGTAGGTGTCCAGCGAGATCCAGATGTGCTCCGCCTGGTTGCCGTTGTCGCGGCGGCTGACGGGGGCCTGGATGGCGGAGGGATCGTTCTTGTGCATCCGCGCCGCCACGTACAGCGCCGCGTCGTCGTAGACGAAGCGCACCTCGGTGCGCTCGGTGGGCTGGCCGCCCTCCACCGGCTGCTTCATCACGAAGTCGGAGAGGACGGGCGCGGCCTGCCAGGCGGCGTCGTCCAGGCGGCCGTCCACGGCGGGCGCGCGCCCCTGGACGCGGGCGGCGCGGATCTCCTTGCGCGCGGCGGGCGCCTGCGCCGGAGCAGGCGTCTGCGCGGCCGCCGCGAAGGGGAGGAGCAGCAACGCCAGCACGGCGGCGGACGAGAGGGATCTGATCATCAGCGGAAGCTCGGAGGGATCAGTACGTGGATGCTCGATTGCTGGAAATTCAGCATTTCCTGTCGGACAACGGACTCGGGTGTCCGCTGCTGTTGGGGTGTGGGTATGGACTTAATCAAGATCGGATGAGGGCTGCCGCCGGCGCGAACCGGCGGCGGATGCGGGAGTGTTCACCCGATCACTCCATCAGCCGATCACTCATCACTCCATCACTCCATCACTCCATCACTCCATCACTCCATCACTCCATCACTCCATCACTCCATCACCGATGCCCGTCCGCCAGCCGCCGCAGCGCCAGGCTGCGCTCGGTGTCGGAGCGCATCGCGTCCACCACGCGGCGATACGCGGCGGTGACGCGGGCGTTGCGCAGGTGGGCGGCGGGAACCTGCATCAGCACCAGCCGCTTCTCCGTGTCCGAGCTCATCGCGGCCGCGGACTGAAGCGCGCCCACGGTGGCGTCCACCGACGCGCCGTCCAGCACGCGGGAAAGGACCAGGCGCCGCTCCACGTCGCTGCTCATCCGGTTCACGGCGCGAAAGAACGCCTCGCGCGACGAGCCCTCCGCCGGCCGCTCGTCCGCGACGGCGTTCAGCACCAGCCGCCGCTCCACGTCGCTGCTCATCCCCTCCGCCACGCGAAAGAAGGCGGCGCGCGCCGCCGCGTCGGCGAGCTGCTGGCGGTCGGCCAGGTGGTTCAGCACCAGCCGCGTCTCCACGTCGCTCTCCATCGTCCCCGCGGCGCGCAGCAGCGAAGCCATCCGCGTCCCGTCCCCCGCCTGCGCCGCGGCATCGACCAGCACCAGGCGCGTCTCGGTGTCGGAGCCCATCCGCCGGCCCACGTCGTCCATCACCCGCGTGAACTCGGCGGTGGAAAGGCGGCCGCCGTTCAGCAGCGCGCGGTAGTAGCTGCGCCGGCCCAGGTCCGTCTCCAGCTCCGCGATCTCCGCCAGCACGCCGCTCACCCCGCTGCGCGCGCGAATGCGGGCAACGCGCCGCTCCGCGCCCACGCCGTTCTCGCGCACGGCGCGGCGGATGAGCCGCCGCGCCCACTCGCGGCCGGACGCATCCAGCGGCCGCTCGCCGCCGTTGACGAAGAAGCGCACGCGCGGGCCGTCCTGGCCCGGGCGGAACTCCACGCGGCGGTCGGGGCCGGAGCCGCTCTCCTCCACGGTGAACAGCCCGTCGGCGGGAACGGAGACCACCCAGTCGCCCTCGTCGTTGAACTCCACCTGGCCGCGGGAGCGGATCTCCAGCCGCCCGCCGCCGTGGTTGCTAATGATGTGGGTCTCGTTGTTGTGGACGACGTGCGACTGGTGGCGCTGCGCCGCGGCGGGCGCGGCCGTCCCCAGCGCCGCCGCCAGCGCGAGCGTGCCGGCCAGGCGAATGGTTCCCTTCATCGTTTCCTCGTTTCAGGTGACGGGTATCGGGTGAAATTTCAGCACTTGTGTTCCGGAAGAGCCGGGCGCGCGGCCCGGCTCCCGTCCTGCTGCGTCAGATGCCCAGGTTGTCGCGGATGACCGACCGCATCCAGCGGTGCGCCGCGTCGTCGAACGGGCGCGTCCGCCCGTCCACCGTGTACGTCCAGGCCGGCCGCCCGTCCGCGCCGCGGACCGCGCGGACCCGCCGCGTGGTGGCGCCCACCCGCTCCTCTACCAGCAGGCTGCCGCCGGGCTGGATGCCGGTGATCTCCCAGCGGTCGTCGTCGATCAGCACGCCGGCCGCCTGGATGCGGATCTCGAGGGGCGCTCCGTCGCGGGTCCCGGTCCAGTGGTTCTCGCTGGTCCACACCCGCGGGCCGCCCTCCGTGTCGCGCGAGACGCGGTCGCTGGACGATCCGGGCAGGCGCCCCGGGGCGGGCGCGGACGCCGAGCCGCTCCCGGCCTCGCCCGCGTCCATCAGCCGGGAGAGGGCCAGGCTGCGCTCCGTGTCGGAGTCCATCGCCCGCGCGGCGGCCAGGTACGCCTGGCGCGCGGAGCCCTCGATGCGCTGCGTCTGCACAGCGTGCAGCAGCACCACGCGCTCGTCGGTGTCGCTCCCCAGCCGCGGCAGGTGCTGGAAGATGAGCTCCAGGCAGACGGTGTCCAGCCGCCGCGCGCTCAGCAGCGTGGTCAGCACCACGCGCTGGTCCGTCGCGGAGCTGAAGGTGCGCATCGTCTCGTAGAAGGCGTGCGGCATCGGGTTCGCGCGGAAGCTGCCGTGGCGGACGGCGGACTCCAGCACCACGCGCTTGTCCGTGTCGGACCCCATCGTCCGCGTGGCGGCGATGATGGCCACCACGTTGTCGTGGCTCAGGTCGCGCTTCGCCAGCAGGGTCGAGAGCACCACCCGGCGGTCGGAGGAGGAGCGGATGTCCTCGGCCGCGCGGATGATCTCCGCGTACAGGCCGGGGTCCTGCCGGTTCTCCATCGCCCGCAGCAGCTGGGCGGGCTCCCCGCTGACCGTCGGGGCCGGCGTCCCCGCCGGAGCGGGCGTGCCGGTCCCGACCTCCTTCGGCAGCAGCCCCGACGCGGTCTGCCCCGCCGCGCCGGCGGCGTCCACCGGCGCGCCCGCCTTCTCCTCCCCGATCCCCACCACGCTCCGCACCGTCCCGGCCACGCGGTCCACCAGCTTCCCGGCGGGGGAGGAGGTCGATTCCACCGGCGCGTGCTGGACGGCCGCCTGGGCTTCCGCCGGCTGCGCCGGCCGGAGCGCCGCGAGGGGGAGCAGGCACGCCAGCGCGGCGGCCGTGGTCGCCAGGGCGGCGGCGCGGCTCACGCCGTTGCGGCGCACCGCGTGGTCCAGGATGGCCAGCAGGCGCCCCTCGAACTGGGAGCGGCGCGCCATCGCCAGCGCGGCCGCCGGTCCCGGCGCCGAGCCCAGCGAGCGGACGATGGTCAGCAGGTGGTCCGCGTAGTCCGTGGGCGCCGTGCCGATCTCCAGCACCGCGTCGTCGCAGGCGTGCTCGCGCTCCTCGCGCAGCTTGCGGGCGGCCATCCACACCAGCGGGTTGAACCAGTAGACGGCCAGCGCCAGGTGCGCGATCCACTGCGTCAGCGCGTCCCAGCGCCGCACGTGCGCCAGCTCGTGCGCCAGCACCACGCGGCGCCGCTCCCCCTCCCACCCGTCCGCCTCGCCGGGAAGGAGGATGATCGGGCGGAAGATCCCCCACGTCATCGGCACGCTGGCGGCGGGCTCGCGCAGCAGCCGGACGATGCGGCCCAGCCCCAGCCGCCGCGACAGCCCGTCCGTCAGCCGCACCCACTCGTCGTCGGTGAGCTCCGTCGCGCGCCGTTCGATCCACCGCACGCGCGCCACGCCGAACGCCAGCCGCAGCCCGAAGAGCGCCGCGCCCGCCGCCCACGCCAGCAGCGCGAGCGTCTTCCAGTCCGCCGGCAGGCGGAAGGGCGTGGGAGAGGATGCGGGAGCCGGGGAAGGAGCGGGGCTGGCGGCAATCGCAGCGGGCTGCGCATCCACCCCCGCCAGCGGAGCCGCGGGACCGCCCGGCGCCGGCGCGGGGGAGACGAGGGGCGGCGCGATCGCCGGCAGCACGCGCCACTCGGGCACGAAGCCGCGGGCCAGGGGAAGGAGGAGGAGCGCCGCCAGGGCGGCCAGCCACACCAGGTGCCGCGCGGACGCGGAGCGGCGCCGCATCAGCGAGGTCGCGGCCAGCGCGGCGAGCAGGATGAAGGTGCCGCGGACGGCGGCGTCCAGCACCGCCGCGAAGAGCGCGGAGTCCAGCAGCCGCATCATCGTCCCTCCTCCGCCTTGCGGGCCTGCTCGATGAGCTTCGCCAGCCGGTCCAGCTCCTCGCCGGAGGGCCGCGACTCTTCGATGAGCGCGTTCACCACCTGCTCCGGCGAGCCGTTGAAGAAGGTGCGCACCAGGTGCCGCAGCGCGGTGGTGCGGGCCTGCTTGCGGGGCGTGGTGGGAAGGTAGACGTAGCGCTTGCCGTCCATCTCGTGCTTCAGATGGCCCTTCTCTTCCAGCAGCCGCATGGCTGCCCGCACCGCCGAATAGGTGGGCGGATCGGGAAGGTCGTCCAGCACCTCCGCGGCGGTCGCCCTGCCCCGGCGGTAGACGATGTCCATGATCTGCCGCTCGCGGCGGCTCATCCCGGTGGGGGTCTGCGGATCCATGAGGAGGGGAGGAGGATGGACGAGAGGGCCACACGATGTGCTGAATATTCAGCAGATGAGTCCCTCTGTCAAGTGTTTGCCGTCGGCGATGGAGAACCCGCCTCAGAGGGGGTGCTCTGGATGGATGCTGGCGGGCGGAGCGTCCGCAAGCGCGGTGGGTTACCGCCGCGGCGCGCGTGGCAGCGCCGCCAGCGGCTCGAGGCTGGGATCGAACGTCCGCAGCCCGCACCGGGTTGC